>NZ_JBFBIK010000042.1:0-58528 GCF_040685555.1 Sphaerisporangium sp. NPDC088356 | reverse complement strand
GCCCGGTCCGGTCCGCTCGTCGCCGGCCCACGCCGGGGGCGGCGGCCCGCCGGGCGCCTGCCATCCGGGAAGCGGCTGCCCGGGGTACGGCTGCGCGGCGTACCCCGGATACGCCTGCGCCGGGTAGTGCGGCGAGGGAGGCGATGAGGCCGGCGCCTGCCGCCCCGCGTACGGCGCCGGAGCCTGCCGCCCGGCATTCGGCCCGGCGGCCTGCCGCCCCGTGTAGGGTGCCGGAGCCTGTTGCCCCGCGTACGGGGCGGGAGCCTGACGCGACTGCCCCTGGGCGGGATCGGGCCGCCACCTGCGCGTGGGCTCCTCCTGCGCCATGGCCGATCCCTCTGCCATGATCGCGGCGGGCGGGGGCCCGGTGCCGTGCCCGAGCAGGCGCATGAGCACCTCGCCCGCCGGGGGCCGAGCGGCCGGGTCCTTGGCCAGGCACGCGGCCACGATGCCCCTGAGCTGCTCGTCCAGCGAGCTGAGATCGGGTTCGAGGCTCATGATGCGGTGGAACACTGCCGGGAGGCTGTCGGTGCCGAAGGGCGCGGCGCCGGTGGCGGCGAACACCATGGTGCCCGCCCACGCGAACAGGTCGGCGGCGGGCCCCGCCTGCTCGCCGGCGAGCTGCTCGGGGGTCATGTACGCGGGGGTGCCCACCACCATCGAGGTGAGCGTGGAGCTCTTGTCCAGGGCCTTGGCGATGCCGAAGTCGATGACGCGCGGCCCGTCCGTGCCCAGCAGGACGTTGGAGGGCTTGAAGTCGCGGTGGACGATGCCTGCCTGGTGGATCGCGACCAGGGCCGTCACGGTGCCGATCGCCAGCCGGTGCAGGGCGGCGCCCTGGCGGGGCCCGTCGCGCTGGACGACCGCGTCGAGGGTCGGGCCGTCGATGTACTCGCTGACGATGAACGGCCGCTGGTCGGCCACCCCCGTCTCGATCACCTGCGCGGTGCAGAACGTCGCGACCCGCTCGGCGGTGGACACCTCCCTGACGAACCTGGCGAGCGCCTCCTCGTTCTGGGCGAGGTCGGAGCGGAGCAGCTTGACGGCGACGGTGACGCCCGCCGGCGAGCGGCCGAGGTAGACGACCCCCTGCCCCCCCTCCCCGAGCCGAGCGGTGAGTTCGTAGTCCCCCACTCGTACCGGGTCGCCCGGCCGTAACGGCACCGGGTTCGACATGGCTCCCCCTCCGTCCCCCCACTTATGGACTTATTTCAACCCATTGTGGCGTGCTCATGGGGAACACATCGCTTTCGGGTCCAAGCCGTACCCGTAGCGTGACCCACGCCCGCGGCGGAGCGCTCACCCGTCCTCGCGGGCGCCGGCGCAGCGCGCCCCTCCGCCGCGGACGCCCCGGCGGAACAGGGTCGACAGGCTCGGCACGGTCAGGAAGCCCTCGGCGATCACGGAGGCGAGGCCCACCTTGGGCAGGTCGCGCGTGTCGTCGAAGGCGAGGAAGCGCGGCACCCACCGGGGGTGGTACTTCGCGTTCGCCCGGTACAGGGACTCCAGCTGCCACCACCGGGAGAAGAACAGCAGCGTGCACCGCCACAGGCGCAGCACGGGTCCCGCGCCGAGCCTCGCGCCCCCTTCGAAGACCGACCGGAACATGGCGAAGTTGAGCGAGATCTCCTTCACCCCGAGCTCCCCCGCCTGGGCGACCAGCCCGGCGACCATGAACTCCATCAACCCGTTGTCGGAGTCGCGGTCGCGCCGCATGAGGTCGAGCGACAGGCCGTCGTCGCCCCACGGCACGAACGACAGCAGGGCGGTCAGCTTCCCGTCGGCGTCCCTGGCCTCCACCAGGACGCAGGACCCGTCCGCCGGGTCGCCGAGCCGGCCGAGCGCCATCGAGAACCCCCGCTCGGTCTCGGTGTCGCGCCAGGCGGCGGCGCGCTCGATGATGTGGCGCATCTCCTCCTGCGACAGGTCGGCGTGCCTGCGGATCCGCAGGGTGAACCCGGCGCGCTTCACGCGGTTGACCGCCTGGCGGACCCCGCGCATCTCCCTGCCCTCAAGGCCGAACGACCCGACCTCGATGACCGCCTCGTCCCCGAGTTCGAGGACGCGCAGGCCCGCGCGCGCGTAGGCGTGGGCCGCCGCCTCACTCGGGCCGATGGCCGCGGGCGCCCAGCCGTAACGGCGGGCCTCGTCCATCCACGCCCGGATCGCCGGCGCCCAGGCCTCCACATCGCCGATGGGGTCTCCCCCGGCCAGGCAGACCCCCGCCACCACCCGGTACGAGACCGCCGCCTTGCCGCTGGGCGAGAAGATGGCGGCGCGGTCGCGGCGGGTGGTGAAGTACCCGAGCGAGTCGCGCGAGCCGTACGCCTCGACCAGCGCCCTGATCCGCTCCTCGCTCTCCGGGGGCAACTCCGCCTTGGCCCGCTGGGAGCGGAACAGCACGGCGAACGCGACCAGGACCGCGATGGCGCTGAGCAGGCCGATGACGAAGTTCACCCAGGACGGCGGGCGCCCCGAGCGGTAGAGGTCGAGCGTCGCCGCCCCGCCGAGCGCCCTTTCCAGGGCCCAGGGCAGGTGGTCGCGCGTCTTCAGGGTGTCGGGGAAGATCGTCACCAGGACGTATCCCACCGCGAAGGAGACGGCGAGCAGCGATCCGAGCGTGACCAGCGCCTTCCTGAACGACGCGCGCCGGGTGGGGGCGAAGAACTCGTCGTGCGCCGCGGCGAGGATCCCGAGGACGACGGCCGACACCACGAGGTTGACCTCGGAGGCGACCACCTGGCGGGTCAGGGCGAACTCCTCGACCAGGTCGGGCATCAGAGACGACGACAGGACGACCGCCAGGTTCCCTAGGACCAGCAGTACGAAGATGGTCATGAGGACCCAGTACGCCGCCCGTTTGTGGCGCGCGAGCGCACCGGCGAGGATCCCGAGGAACACCGCGTAGCCGAGGTTCGGCTCGACCGGGAAGACCGCCATCTCGATGAAGGCGGTGACCGGCCTGAGCAGGTGCCGTATGGGCGGGACCACGGCGATCACCGCCGAGTACACGGCGGCCACCGCCATGCACACCGACATCACCCGCGGCACGACGGCCCGGAAACGGCCCCCGCCCTCGACTTCTGCGGCCACTCTGACACGGCCGTGCTCGGTCACTGCCACCCTGTTTCCCCCCGGAGATGGCTGATCTTCCGGGTGGTATACCCGTCCATTCGCATACCTAAGGGCGAGAACGACCTGAGTGATCGTCTTCGTACGGCCTGCGGTGGCGGTGGGCGGGACGAGGATGGCGGCGGAACGCCGGTCAGAGGCCGGGGGCTCCCCAAAGGGGGAACCAGCGGGACAGGTCGGGCTCGATCGGCAGCTCGCCACCGAGGACCCCGCGGACCTGTAGCTCCAGCGCGTTGTCACGGCGCTGCCCGGGAAGCGGGGCGAAGGGGTAGAAAGTGCCCTGCTTGTAGAGGTAGACGACGGCCAGGCGCCGGTCCGACCGGTCCTTGAACGTCACCAGCGAGCACAGCAGCGACGGTCCGAAGCCCGCCGTCTCCAGCGAGGAGTTGACGCCGTGCAGGTCGGTGACCAGGCTGCTGAGATCGTCGGGCGGCCTGCGCGCGAGCAGCCAGGTGTAGCCGTAGGAGTCGTTCGACTGCTCGATCTGGGCGTCGCCGAGCAGCGCCTTGATGTCCTGCTCCAGGGTGGCGAAGGCGCCTCCCTCGGCGGCGCGGAAGCAGACCGAGCCGACCCCGGTCGGCACGAAGCCGGTCGCCGCCTGGAGTGTCACCGCCGCCGAGGGCAGCGCGAACAGCGTGTCGAGGTTCGGCTTGGCGGGCTTGCTGCGCCCGAGCAGCGCGTCGAGCCATCCCATCGGCTCAGGCCCCCCGGCCGAGCTGGCGGGCGATCTGGTTGAGCTGCTCCAGCCTGCGCTCCAGCGGCGGGTGGGTGGCGAACAGGGTCGCCAGGCTCGGCCCGCTGCGGCTGGAGAGCGCGGGGGCGAAGAAGAAGGCGTTGAACGGCTGCGCCTCGCGCAGGTCGCGCGTGGGGATGCGGGACATCTCGCCCGTCACCTTGACCAGTGCGCTCGCGAGGGCGGAGGGCCGCTGGGTGAGCAGGGCGCCGGCCCGGTCGGCCGACAGCTCGCGGTAGCGCGACAGCGCGCGGGTGAGCAGGAAGCTGATCGCGTACACCACCAGCGAGACCAGCATGATGATGAGCCCGATGGGAGGGCCGTTGTTGTTGCCACGGTCGCGGCCGAGCCCGGAGTACAGCGCGAAGCGGGTCATCAGGCCGGCGACGATGCCGAGGAAGGACGCGATGGTCATCACGGCGACGTCGCGGTGCGCGACGTGGGACATCTCGTGGGCGACGACGCCTTCGAGCTCCAGTGGGTCGAGCCTCCGCAGCAGGCCGGTGGTCACGCAGACCACGGAGTTCTTCTGGTTGCGGCCGGTGGCGAAGGCGTTGGGGACGTCGCTGTCGGCGATGGCCACGCGGGGCTTCGGCGAGTCGGCCAGGACGCTCAGCCTGTCGACCAGGCCATGGAGCTCCGGCGCCTCCTGCGGAGAGACCTCCTTCCCGTGCATCGCGAACAGCGCGATCTTGTCGGAGAAGAAGTACTGCACCAGCAGGAGGCCCCCGGCGAGGACGAGCACGACGATCGCCTGGACACCCATGGCGATCAGGACGCCCACAAAGACGACGTAAAGCAAGCCGAGCAGGAACATGGTCACGACCATGCGCACGGTGAGACCCCGGTCGGGGGCATACCGGGTTTGTGTCATATATCCAAACTAGCCCGGTATAAGGCCGGAATCGCCAAGCATTCCCCTGACTTCATCGATCGAAGCGTCGGCCGGGGGCAAAATCAGCTCCGAGGGCTCCAGGGCCTCGTCGGGCAGCGGCTTGCCGATCTGCCGCACCTTGTCGAGCAGCGCGTGGAGCTTCGAGCGGAACTGAGCCTCATCACCGGTCTCGATCGCGGCCTCCAGCTCGCTGTCGAGGGTGTTGAGCACGTCGATGTCGCCCTCGGCGATCTCGCACTGGCCCTCACCCATGATGCGGACGATCACAGGCCCTCCCCCGGCTGGCGGTACTGCTGGGTCGGCTGCGCCTGCTGCTGGGGAGCGGGCGGCGGAGCGGACTGCTGCCCCGGCTGGCCGGCCTCGATCGCGTCGCGCGGCGCGGGGCCCTGGCCCAGCTCGGCCTTCATGCGGGCGAGCTCCAGCTCCACGTCGCTGCCGCCGCCTATGCGGTCGAGCTCGGCCTGGATGTCGTCGGGACGCGAGCCGCTGAAGTCGTCGAGCGCGCCGCTGGCGAGCAGCTCGTCGATCGCACCCGCGCGCGCCTGCATCTGGGCGGTCTTGTCCTCGGCGCGCTGTATCGCGAGACCCACGTCGCCCATCTCCTCGGAGATGCCGGAGAACGCCTCGTTGATGCGCGTCTGCGCCTCGGCCGCGGTGTAGGTGGCCTTGATGGTCTCCTTCTTGTGGCGGAAGGAGTCGACCTTGGCCTGGAGGCGCTGGCTCGCGAGGGTGAGCTTCTCCTCCTCGCCCTGCAGGTTGTTGTGCTGCACCTGCAGGTCGGCGATCTGGGTCTGCAGCGAGGAGCGGCGGCTCAGAGCCTCGCGGGCGAGGTCCTCGCGCCCCACGCTGAGGGCCTTGCGACCCTGGTCCTCCAGCGTGGCGGCCTTCTGCTGGATCTGGTTGATCTGCAGCTCAACCCGCTTGCGCGAGGTGGCGACATCGGCCACGCCCCGGCGAACCTTCTGCAGTAGCTCAAGCTGCCGCTGATAGGAATAGTCGAGGGTCTCGCGCGGATCTTCCATCTTGTCCAAGGCCTTGTTGGCCTTGGACTTGAAGATCAAGGAAAGTCTCTTCATCACGCTCATGCGCGTTGGCCGTCCCCTTCTTGGTAGTGCTGTGCCTATGCTCCCGCTGGCTGCGACGCTCGCTGGCCGTATGCTCGCTGCGCTGGCATCCATGCTCCCTTGCGCCGACTCGCAACTCCATAGGCTGCTCACTCATCGTCAGCCCCCGATTATCGCGGCAAAGTCGCCTAGGTCCACCCTACGCATAACGCACGAGGGCGTCATTAAGTTGCACCGCCGGTAGGCTGACGTCGTGTTCCGACGTCGTACGCAGGCCCCCGTGGATGACTCCCCCTCCTCGTCTTCCGAGACGCAGGCCAAAAGCATGGGAAAGGGGCGCCCTACTCCCAAGCGCCGCGAGGCCCAAGGCCGCCGCCGCCAGCCGGTGACCGCCCCCACCAACCGCAAAGAGGCCTACAAGCAGGCTCGCGAACGCCAGGCCGCCGAGCGGATCCGCGCGCGCGAGGGCATGCTGAAGGGCGAGGAGCGTTACCTTCCCGCCCGCGACCGCGGGCCGGCGCGCAAGCTCGCCCGCGACTGGGTCGACTCCCGGCGGACGATCAGCCAGTTCTTCCTTCCCGTCTCGCTGGTCCTGCTGGTCGTGCTGTGGACGATCCCCATGTTCGGCGGCCAGACCGGCATGCTGCTCTACTCCTACGCGATCACGATCCTGTGGCCGCTGATGATCGTCGCGGTGGCGGGCAGCTCGTTCTTCGTGGCCCAGCGGGTGAAGAAGGAGGCGGCGCGGCGGTTCCCCGACGAGAGCCTCAAGGGCGTCGGCTTCTACGGCGCCATGCGGGCGATGCAGATCCGCCGCCTGCGCTTCCCGCCCCCCACGCTGCTTCCGGGCGGCAAGCCGGTCCCGCCGAAGAGATGATCCCCGCCGGTACGGCCCGCGCCGCGCGAGCCGTACCGCACCTCAGCCGTGGTTCCATCGAAGGCGGCGCCCGACGACCTCCCGCCGCCGGCCCCGCGTGGGGCGTCCCGTCTCCAGCGAGCCGGCCGTCGCCTTGAGCAACGCGTAGTACGACGTCCAGCGCACCTGCGGGCCGAAGGACAGGCCGTCCCTGCCGGACTCCCCCGCGTCCCCGAGCCGCGAGTCCACGACGACGTGCCCGCCTCCCGCGATCACCGCGAAGGGGATCATTCGCCCGTTCCACGGCACCGACCGCGGGGCGGTGGCCACGTAACGGCTGTTCACGCACAAGCCGCGCCAGGCGTCGCGTATCTCGCGCACCCCGAGGGTTCGCCGGCCCAGCAGCCCCGAGTCTGCGGAACGGGCACCGTCATGGCGGAGCAGCGACGCGCGCAGGCTGTCGGGAAACCGCATTCCCATCTGCGACTCGGCGATCGCGATGGTCCGCGCCTTCGCCGGAGGGCTCAGCTCCGCGTACGTCAGCGGAGCGTGGGCCTTGAGCCACTTCTCGATCCGCCGCCACTGGTGATCGACCGCCTTGGCCACGCGCGGGTCCACCGGACGCGGGACCACCGCCTGCGTGGCCGGTGTGCAGGCAGGGTCCGGCAGCGACTCCGGCGACCGCCCGTGCGGGGGATCCCGCCGCGGCGGATCGGCCGGCTGGACCGTTTGCTCGGGTGCCGTCGCCGGCTGGGTGAAGGCGGGATCCCCCGATGCCTGGGGCCACTCCCCGGCATAGACCGAGCCCAGCTCCCGCAGTTGGCTGCCCTGGCTCGGATCCTCGTGGGCCATATCGGCATACCGGCGATCAAAGCCCGTCGTCCGGCCCTCGGTCCACAGCGAGCAGATCACCCCGCAGGACCAGAAGTCGTCGCCCGCCGACGCTTGATCCGACGGGCCGAAGACCGCCTGCTCGAACAACTGGCCGGCGATGACGACGCCGCACAGCGCGGCGGCCAGGCGGGCCCGGCGGCCCGATGGCCTCCACCGGATCGGCTCGCCCTTGAGGAGCCGGGCGACGGCGGCTCCGCCCTCCGGCCTGTCGTAGCGCTTCAGGTCCGTCGCCGAGGGACGGCCGAGGACGGGTGCCGCCGGCTCGGGCTCCGCGACGGGTCGCCCCTCCCGGTCAAGCACGAGCGCAGGGTCCCGTACGGGATTTCGCGGCGAGGGCGGGCCACCGCGCCGCGGCAGGGACCGCCGGGCCCACACCGCCGCACCGATGACGGCGCCCACGGCGGTCACCGCGAGCGCGAGCCGTACGAATCTCGAAGTGATCAGCCGCCGCACGCCGGGCAGACTATCCCGAATCAGATCACCGAAAGGCGACGGCTAGGGTCGATCGCATGCAATTCCGTCATCTTGGCCGCAGCGGTCTCAAGGTCAGCGAAATCAGCTACGGCAACTGGATCACCCATGGTTCCCAGGTCGAGGAAGACGCCGCCAAGGAGTGCGTGAGCGCGGCCCTGGACGAGGGGATCACCACCTTCGACACCGCCGACGTCTACGCCGGCACCCGCGCCGAGGAGGTTCTCGGCCGCGCGCTGAAGGGCGTCCGCCGCGAGTCCCTGGAGATCTTCACGAAGGTCTACTGGCCGACCGGCGCCGGGCAGAACGACCGGGGCCTTTCGCGCAAGCACGTCACCGAGAGCATCAACGGCTCGCTGCGCCGCCTGCAGACCGACTACGTCGACCTCTACCAGGCGCACCGGTACGACCACGAGACGCCGCTCGAGGAGACGCTGAAGACCTTCGACGACCTCGTGCGCCAGGGCAAGGTCCTCTACGTCGGCGTCAGCGAGTGGAACGCCTCGCAGATCGCCGACGCGCTCAGGATCGCCGACCAGATGGGCTTCGACCGCCTGGTCTCCAACCAGCCGCAGTACTCCATGCTGTGGCGCGTCATCGAGTCCGAGGTCGTGCCGCTGTGCGAGAAGGAGGGGGTCGGGCAGATCGTGTGGTCCCCCATCGCGCAGGGCGTGCTCACCGGGAAGTACCTGCCGGGGCAGGCCCCGCCCTCGGGATCGCGGGCCACCGACCCCACCGGGTCGAACTTCATCTCCCGCATGCTCGACGACGACGTGCTCACCCGGGTGCAGAACCTCAAGCCCATCGCGGCCGACCTCGGGCTGACCATGGCGCAGCTGGCGGTGGCGTGGGTGCTGCGCAACCCCAACGTCTCGTCGGCCATTGTCGGGGCCACGCGGCCGGAGCAGGTGCGTGACAACGTCAAGGCGTCCGGGGTGAAGCTCGACGACGAGGTCATGGCCAGGATCGACGACGTGCTCGGCCCGGTCGTGGAGCGGGACCCCGCCCGGACCGAGAGCCCGGCGGCGCGGCCGTAGTCGTACTGGGCTTAAAGGCGCGACCGTAAAGGCGTCATGGGCCCCTTGCGTTCCCGGTCACTTGACAACATTCGTCACATTGGCCACAGGAATAGCCAAGGGGCCCTGCCATCACTCGGCACGCAAGGACATCCCGCCGTACTCGACCTTGTCGTCTTCCAGCAGCGAGACCTGCTCGACTCCGGAATTCAGAAGGGTGCGCCAGTTTTCGCCGAGCCATGACTCCGCGTCGGCCTGACTTGGAAAGATCTCGCGCGGAAGCGGGCCGTCCGTAACCTCACCACCATTAGCATTTTCATATCGCCAGCGCCAAGTCATGCCATACGCTCCTTTTCGTGGGGTTTGCCCAATGCCTTCAACAGGCTGTGCAGACCCTATCTCCTGGAGTGTGCCGCAGATCTTGCCGTGAGCCCGTCGGGACAGGCCAGACGTGCCAGGAGAACCACGGGACGAGCCGAACCGCGAGACCCACCGAGGATGGAGGCCGACTCATGCCGCCCACGTTCCGTCTCCCGGCGCCCGCCGCCGGACCCGGAGTCGCGACGGCGGCCGTGCCCCTCCCCCCGGTCAGGGCGTAGTGAAGGTTCTGCTCTCCGGCACGGCCGGCCCATATGGGTGGCCCGAGCCCGCGTGCGGCTGCGCCTCCTGCGGCAGGCTGTCCCCCGGCCACCGGCTGCCGACCGCGATCGTGCTCGACGACGTGGTGCGGCTCTCGCCGCCCGCCGGCCTCCCGCTCGCGCCTCCGGCCGCGCTCCCCAAGGGCTACCGGATGATCGTCACGCCGGACGGCTACGCGGTGAGCGGCCCCGATCGCGGCCGGGTCCTGCATGCGGTCTCGCCGGACGACCACTGCGGGTCCCCCTCGCCGAGCTGGGCCGAGGAGGCCTACGACCTCGTGCTCATCGACCTTCTGGACCATCCCGAGCGCCTGGGCGACCTGCGGCGGCGCGGGCTCGTCACCCCCCGGACGCACGTGGTCGCGATCCACCTCGACCACCGCATGCCCTCCGAGGCCGAGCTCGGCAGGCGCCTTGCGTACTGGGGAGCCCAGGTGGTCGACGACGGCACCATCCTCGACACGCGCAGGCCCGCGCCCGCACGGGCGCTCCCGCCGAGACGGGTCCTGGTCCTCGGGGGCGCCCGCTCGGGCAAGTCCACCGAGGCCGAGATGCGGCTGATCGCCGAGCCCGACGTCACCTACGTCGCGACCGGGCCGACCGGCGGCAGGGACGCTGACTGGCTGGCCAGGGTCCGCGCCCACCAGCGGCGCCGCCCCCCGTACTGGACGACCATCGAGACCACCGAGCTCGAGGCGCTGCTCAGGTCGGAGACGGGCCCCCTGCTCGTCGACGGCGTAGGCACCTGGCTGGCGGCGGTGTTCGACGGGTGCGGAGCCTGGGGCGACCCAGCGCACGACCGGCCCCGGGGACGCAAGCCCGGCAGGTTCGGCACGGCGCTGGACGCGGTCGCGGCGCGCTGCGACGACCTGGTGGCGGCCTGGCGGCAGACCAGGGCCCAGGTGGTGGCGGTCAGCGACGAGGTGGGGCTCAGCGTGGTGCCCGCGACGGCCAGCGGGCGCGTTTTCCGCGACGCGCTCGGCCGCCTCAACCAGCGTCTCGCCGCCGAGTCGGAAGAGGCCGTCCTCGTCATCGCCGGCCGCGTCGTCCCCCTCCCCCTCTGACATGGCCGCATCACAAGCCCCGGAAGAGCCGGTCGCGGCGGGACTGCGTCTGGCCGTGGGCACGCTCAGCGTCTGGCCCGTGGGCGTGCCCCGCGTCGACCGCACGACGGCCGGCTGGGCCATGACGCTGGCGCCGCTGGTCGGCCTGCCGCTCGGCCTGGCGGCCGCGGCCGTCATGGCCGTCGCCGCGTTCCTGGTCTCACCGCTGCTCGCGGCGGCCCTGGCCCTCGGCTCGCTCGCCGTGCTGACCCGGGGCCTGCACCTGGACGGCGTCGCCGACCTGGCGGACGGCCTCGGCAGCGGCAAGCCGGCCGAGCGGGCGCTGGAGATCATGAAGCGCTCCGACATCGGGCCGTTCGGCGTGGTGACGCTGGTCTTCACGGTTCTGGTCCAGGCCGCCGCCGCGGCCGAGGCGGGGCCGGCGGCGATCGTGCTCGCGTGCGTCACCGGGCGCCTGGCCCTGACGTGGGCCTGCCTGGCGGGCGTGCCCTCCGCGCGGCCGGGCGGCCTCGGCGCCATGGTGGCGGGGACGGTGCGCCAGAGCGCCGCGATCGCCGCGACGGCCGTCGCCGTCGTGGCGGCCCTGGCCCTCGGCCTGCTGTCGGGCGGCCCCGTGAACTATCCCCTGGCGGTCGCGGCGGGGCTCGGCGCGGCGTGGGCACTCAGGGCCCACGCCATCAGGCGGCTCGGCGGGATCACCGGTGACGTGCTCGGCGCCCTGGTCGAGGTCGCCACCGCCACAGCCCTGGTCGTCTGCGCCGCGGTCCCCTGAGCCGGGCCTCTGACGGCCCGGGTGAGGCGGCCGGCCGGCCGCGCCCGCGAGCACCGCGCCGGCGAAGGGCAGCAGGAGGAACCTCGGAGGAATTCGTAGGACGAACCCTCGTTTATGCGTACGGGGGAAGCAGGGCTAGCATCGGCCTACGTGACGACAGTGCGACTTAACGCCTTTGACTCGGGGTCGGTGGAAGCCGACGCCCTCGTAGTCGGCATCAACGCCTCCCCCGACGGCCCCCGTCCCGCGCCCGGTGCGGAAGCCCTCGACACCGCGCTCACCGGCGGGCTCTCCGCGACGCTGAGCGCGCTCGGCTTCTCCGGCAAGGCCGGCGAGATCGCCAAGATCCCGACCTTCGGCGCGGTCCCCGCGCCCGTGGTCGTCGCCGTGGGCCTCGGAAACGCTCCCGAGCAGGGCGGCGCGTACGACCTGGAGGTCCTGCGCCGCGCGGCCGGTGTCGCCACCCGGTCCCTGGCGGGCACCGCCCGCGCCGCCCTCGCACTGCCCGCGGCGACGCGGGAGCAGGCCGAGGCCGTGGCCCTGGGCGGCCTGCTCGGCGCCTACGACTTCACGAGGTACCGCACGGGCGGCGATGTGAAGCCGGCGCTCGCCGAGATCGTCGTGCTGAGCGACGCCTCCGGCGCCGAGGAGTCCGTGAGCCGGGCGGCGACGCTGGCCGAGTCCGTCACGCTCGTCCGCGACCTTGTGAACACGCCGCCGTCCGACCTCCCGCCGGCCCGCTTCGCGGAGATCGCCGAGGAGAGCGGCACCAAGGCCGGCCTGTCGGTCGAGGTCCTCGACGAGGTGGCACTGAAGGACGGCGGCTACGGCGGCATCGTCGGGGTCGGGCAGGGCTCGGCGAACCCGCCGCGGCTCGTGCGCCTCGGCTACACCCACCCCGAGGCCGAGACCACCGTGGCGTTCGTCGGCAAGGGCATCACCTTCGACTCCGGCGGCCTGTCGCTCAAGCCCTCCGCGTCCATGGCCTGGATGAAGTCCGACATGGGCGGCGCCGGCGCGGTCTTCGGCGCGCTGCTGGCCATCGCCAGGCTGGGCCTTCGCGTCAACGCCGTCGGCTACCTCTGCCTGGCCGAGAACATGCCGAGCGGCACCGCCCAGCGTCCCTCCGACGTGCTCACCACCTACGCGGGCAAGACCGTCGAGGTGCTCGACACCGACGCCGAGGGCCGGCTGGTCCTGGTGGACGGCATCGCCCGCGCCAGCGAGGACGACCCCGACATCATCGTCGACGTCGCCACCCTCACCGGCGGGCAGATCGTCGCCCTCGGATGGCGCACCTGCGGCGTCATGTCCACCGACGACGAGCTGCGTGAGGAGGTCGTCGACCTCGCGGTGGCGCAGGGCGAGGCCGCCTGGGGCATGCCGCTTCCCGAGGAGCTCCGCAAGGGCCTCGACTCCCCGATCGCCGACATCGCCAACCTCAACCCGGAGCGCTCCGGCAGCATGCTGGCCGCGGGCATCTTCCTGCGCGAGTTCGTCCCCGAGGGCGTTCGCTGGGCCCACGTCGACATCGCGGGGCCGGCCTTCAACAAGGACGCGCCGCACGGGTACACCCCCAAGGGCGGCACCGGCATGATCACGCGCACCCTGATCGCGCTCGCCGAGCGCTACCAGGCGGGCCGCGAGGCATGATGTGCGCAGGACGCGAACGGCCGCGAGGCCCGAGGCGCCGACCGGCGGCCAAGCGCGTCACATACACGCGAGACAAGTGAAAAGATGCTGTTGGGCAGGCCGTGCCCCCCGCGAGAGCGGGCATGACCCGGCCGTGAGGGCCCACCGATCCGACAAGGAGCTTTCCAGTGGCTGATGGCAGCGGCCCCTTCGACATCGTTGTCCTGGGCGGCGGTAGCGGTGGCTACGCCTGCGCCC
Source organism: Sphaerisporangium sp. NPDC088356 (assembly GCF_040685555.1). Lineage (NCBI taxonomy): Bacteria > Bacillati > Actinomycetota > Actinomycetes > Streptosporangiales > Streptosporangiaceae > Sphaerisporangium > Sphaerisporangium sp. NPDC088356. The sequence goes on along the minus strand of NZ_JBFBIK010000042.1, from coordinate 45,103 downwards.
TGCGAGCGGCCGAGCTAGGCAAGTCCGTCGCGCTGATCGAGAAGGACAAGATCGGCGGCACGTGCCTGCACCGGGGATGCATCCCCACAAAGGCGCTTCTGCACGCGGCCGAGGTCGCCGACGAGACACGCGAGGCCACGAGCGTCGGCGTCAAGGCCCGCTTCGAGGGCATCGAGATGAGCGGCGTCCACGCCTTCAAGGACAAGATCGTGAACCGCGCCTGGAAGGGCGTCCAGGGCCTCCTCAAGAGCAGGGGCGTCACGATCATCGAGGGCTCCGGCAGGCTGGCGGGCCCGAACCGCGTCATCGTGGGCGACCAGGCCGTCGAGGGGCACAACATCGTGCTGGCGACCGGCTCGGTGCCGAAGTCGCTTCCCGGTCTCGACATCGACGGCGAGCGTGTCATCACCAGCGACCACGCGCTGAAGCTCGACCGCGTCCCGTCCTCGGTGATCGTTCTCGGGGGCGGCGTCATCGGCGTCGAGTTCGCCTCCGTCTGGAAGTCGTTCGGCTCCGAGGTCACGATCATCGAGGCCCTCCCCCACCTGCTCCCGCTGGAGGAGGAGTCCAGCTCCAAGCTCCTGGAGCGCGCCTTCCGCCGCCGGGGCATCAAGTACGAGCTGGGCACGCGCTTCGAGAGCGTCAAGACCACCGACACCGGCGTCGTCGTGACGCTGGAAGGCGGCAAGACCTTCGACGCCGAGCTGCTCCTCGTGGCCGTCGGCCGGGGTGCCGTCGCCTCCGGCATGGGTTTCGAGGAGACCGGCATCTCGGTCGAGCGCGGCACCGTCGTGGTCGACGAGTTCTGCCAGACGAGCGTGCCCGGCGTCTACGCGGTCGGCGACCTGATCCCGACGCTCCAGCTGGCGCACGCCGGCTTCGCCGAGGGCATCCTCGTCGCCGAGCACATCGCGGGGCTCGCCCCCGTCCCGATCGACTACGCCGGCGTGCCCCGCATCACCTACTCCGACCCCGAGGTCGCCTCGGTGGGCATCACGTCGGCCGTCGCCAAGGAGCGGGGCCACGAGATCACCGAGCTGGTCTACGACCTCGGCGGCAACCCGAAGAGCCAGATCATCGGCACCCAGGGCGCCGTCAAGATCATTTCCCAGAAGGACGGCCCGGTGCTCGGGGTCCACATGGTCGGCAAGCGCATGGGTGAGCTCGTCACCGAGGGGCAGCTGATCTACAACTGGGAGGCGCTGCCCTCCGAGGTGGCCCAGCTGATCCACGCGCACCCGACCCAGTCCGAGGCTGTCGGCGAGGCGATGCTCGCCCTTGCCGGCAAGCCCCTTCACGTACACAACTAAGCCCTCACAGGAAACGCGAGAGAAGACACCATGCCGGTCTCCGTAACCATGCCCCAGCTCGGCGAGAGCGTGACCGAGGGCACCGTCACCCGCTGGTTGAAGAAGGAGGGCGACCAGGTCGAGACCGACGAGCCCTTGCTCGAAGTCTCCACCGACAAGGTCGACACCGAGATCCCCTCCCCGTCCGCGGGCGTTCTGACCAAGATCGTCGTTGCCGAGGACGAGACCGTCGAGGTCGGCGCCGAGCTCGCCGTCATCGACCAGGAAGGCTCCGCGGGCGGGGCCGCCGCTCCCGCGCAGGCCGAGCCCGAGGCCCAGGCCGAGCCGGAGCCCGAGCCGCAGCCCGAGCCCGAGCCTGAGCAGGCCAAGGCTCCCGAGCCCGCGCCCGCCCCGGCCTCCTCCATCCCGCAGCCGCCCGCGCCGCAGCCCGCCCAGCAGCAGGCACGCCCGCAGGCCCCGCAGCAGCAGCCCGCGCAGCAGGCACAGACCGCGGCCCCGTCACCGATCGCGCCCGCCGCCGCCGGCGGTGACAGCCCGTACGTCACGCCGCTGGTCCGCAAGCTCGCGGGCGAGCACGGCGTCGACCTCGACTCGCTGAGCGGCACCGGCGTCGGTGGCCGCATCCGCAAGCAAGATGTGCTCGAGGCCGCGCGCATCCAGCGCGAGCAGGCGGCGCAGGCGCAGGCCGCCGAGGCCCAGGCCGCGCAGTCCGCCCCCGCCCAGCCCGCGCAGGCCGCTCCGGCCGCGGCCCCGGCTCCCGAGCCGGTCAAGGCGGACACCACGCTGCGCGGTCGCACCGAGAAGATGTCGCGCATGCGGCAGACCATCGCCAAGAGGACCATGGAGTCGCTGCAGTCGTCCGCGCAGCTCACCTCGGTCGTCGAGGTCGACGTCACCAAGATCGCGCGGCTTCGCGACAGGGCCAAGGCCGACTTCCAGCGCCGTGAGGGCGTGAAGCTCAGCTTCATGCCGTTCTTCGCGCTGGCGACGGTCGAGGCGCTCAAGCAGCACCCGAAGCTCAACGCGGTGATCAACAGCGAGACCAACGAGGTCACGTACTTCGACCACGAGCACCTGGCCTTCGCCGTCGACGCCGAGCGCGGCCTCGCCTCGGCGGTCATCAAGGACGCCGGCGACCTCAACATGGCCGGTCTCGCCCGCAAGATCGCCGACCTGGCCGAGCGCACGCGCACCAACAAGGTCAGCCCCGACGAGCTGTCCGGCGGCACGTTCACGCTGACCAACACCGGCAGCCGCGGCGCGCTGTTCGACACGCCGATCATCAACCAGCCGCAGGTCGCGATCCTCGGCACCGGCGCGGTCGTCAAGCGCCCGGTCGTGCTCGACACGCCCGAGGGCGAGGTCATCGCGGTCCGCTCGATGGTGTACCTGGCGCTGACCTACGACCACCGCCTGGTCGACGGCGCCGACGCCGCCCGCTTCCTGACGACGATCAAGCGTCGCCTGGAGGACGGCCTGTTCGAGAACCAGCTCGGCCTGAGCTGACACCGCGCTCGCGGCGGGGCCCTGCCTGACATCCTGTGAGGCGGCGGGGCCCGGCCGCACGCGCCCGCACGGGGCCGCCGTACGCCACGCGCGTACGGCGGCCCGTGCACGTACGTGCATGGCCGGGCGGTACGGCCGTGCACGTACGGCTGGTCCCGCTGACACGCGGTGCGCGCCCGGCCTGACCGGTGAAGGGTCGCCGACGTAGGGTGATCACATGGCAGTCGTCGTCACCGGTTCTTCAGGGCTTCTCGGTTCGGCCCTGGTCCGCGCCCTGCGTGACCAGGACCGCTCCGTCATCAGGCTCGTACGCCGCACGCCGGAGGCGCCCGACGAGGCCTTCTGGGACCCGCGCGAGGGCCTCCTCGACCCCACGGTCCTGGAGGGGGCCGAGGCCGTCGTCCACCTGGCCGGGGCGGGCATCGCCGACAAGCGGTGGACCGACGACTACCGGCGCGAGCTGGTCGACAGCCGCGTCGAGGGCACCCGCACGCTGGCCACCACGATCGCCGCGCTGGAGCGCAAGCCGGGCGTCCTTCTGTCCGGATCCGCCATCGGCTTCTACGGCGACACCGGCGAGCATCCCGTGGAGGAGTCCTGGGAGCCCCCGGCGCGCCCGCGCGGCCGGGGCGGCCCGCCCGCGCACGGGCAGTGGCTCGCCGAGCTGGTACGGGCCTGGGAGGCCGAGGTCACGCCCGCCGAGGAGGCCGGCGTCCGGGTCGTACGGATGCGCACCGGCCACGTCCTCACCGGCACGGGCGGTTTCCTCGGCAAGATGCTGCCGATCTTCAAGCTGGGCCTCGGCGCGCCACTGGGCTCCGGCCGGCAGTACACCTCGTGGATATCCCTGCCCGACTGGCTCGGCGCGGTGACCCACCTCCTGGCGGAGCCCGAGGTCTCGGGGCCGGTGAACCTCACGGCCCCGACGCCGGTCACCAACGCCGAGTTCACCAGGGCGCTCGGCCGCGCGCTGCGGCGCCCCACCATGCCCGTGGCGGTGCCCGGCTTCGCCCTGCGGGCCGGGGTGGGCGACCTCGCGGACGAGGGAGTGCTCATCGGCCAGCGGGTGCTGCCCCGCCGCCTGCTGGAGATGGGGTACCGGTTCAGGCATCCGCGTCTCGACAAGGCACTGGCCGCCATACTCTAGGGGGCCGTTCCGGTGAAATGGGAGAGGAAGCCGCGACTCGGCCCCGTGGTCTTGGGAGCGAGGCGCACGCCCCCCCCAAGAGGCAGCAGGAGAGATCATGAGCAGGCTCGGCCAGTCCCACATTCTCGCCATCGGCGGCGGCTCGTTCCGCCCGACCGCACGTCATGGCTTCCTGGAGGCTTCGGGGCTGCTCCGTTACGCACTCGACCTGAGCGGGCAAGATCGGCCCAAACTCGGGCTGCTCGCCACCGCGACCGGTGACGACGCCGACTGGCTGCTGAAGATGTACGGCTCCTTCCGCACGTGGGACGTCGAGGTGAGCCATCTCACCCTGTTCCCGATGCCCAATGTCGAAAGCCCGCGCGAGTGGATCCTGGAGCAGGACGTCATCTACGTCAGCGGCGGGAGCGTCGCCAACCTGGCGGCCCTGTGGCGGCTGCACGGCCTCGACGACGCGTTCGAGGAGGCGTGGCGGTCCGGTGTGGTGCTGTCGGGGCAGAGCGCCGGGGCGCTGTGCTGGCACGTCGGCGGCAACACCGACTCCTTCGGCCCCACCCTGCGCCCGTGGGCCGAGGGCCTCGGCCTGCTGCCCTACTCCTGCGGGGTGCACTACAACTCCGACCCGCAGCGCCGCGCCCTGCTGCACGAGTCGATCGCCTCGGGCGAGCTCCCCGAGGGGTACGCCGCCGACGAGGGCGTCGCCCTGCACTACGTCGGGCGCGAGTTCATCCAGGCCGTCACGGTGGACCCCAAGGGGTACGCCTACAAGATCGAGCGCGATGACGAGGGTCGCGTGAAGGAGTTCCGCGTCGAACCCCGCCTGCTGACCACGTGACCTCGCGTTAGGCTGGCCCCGTGATTGAGCGCGCCAGGCACGAAAGCACCACGGGCAGCGGGGCTGGCAGGCTCGCGCTCGTCCGTCTCGGAGTCGACGTCCCCTACGAGCAGGCGTGGGAGCTCCAGCGTGAGGTCCACGCCCGCCGGGTCGCGGGTGCGATCCCCGACACGTGCCTCATGCTGGAGCACGCCCCGGTCTACACCGCGGGCAAGCGCACGCGCGCCGAGGAGCGGCCCGCCGACGGCACCCCCGTCATCGACGTCGACCGCGGCGGGAAGATCACTTGGCACGGTCCCGGCCAGCTCGTGGCCTATCCCATCGTCAGGCTGACCGAGACGATCGACGTGATCGCCTACGTCCGCCTGCTGGAGGAGTCGCTGATCCAGGTGTGCGCCGACTTCGGCGTGGCGGCCGGCCGCGTCGCGGGGCGCAGCGGCGTCTGGGTCGCGGGCGACCCCGCCAGCGGCCTGCCCGACCGCAAGCTGGGGGCGATCGGCATCCGGGTGGCCCGGGGGGTCACGATGCACGGCTACGCGCTCAACTGCGCCAACGACCCGAGCTGGTTCAACCGCATCATCCCGTGTGGCATCAGCGACGCGGGCGTCACCTCGCTGTCGGCCGAGACCGGGCGGCGCATCACGGTCGACGAGGTCCTGCCCTTCGCCGAGAAGCGGCTGGCCGAGGCGCTCGGCGCCGAAGGCCACGACGTCCAGGAGGAGGACCTGCTCTCCGGCCGGATGTGACCGCCCGATCCGGCGTCCGAGGCTCGGCGGACCCCGGGCCGGGTCAGCGGGCGCGGAGACGTAAGCTTGAGCGCGTGACCGTTGCTCCTGAAGGCCGTAAGCTCCTCCGCCTGGAGGTGCGCAACAGCCAGACCCCCATTGAGCGCAAGCCCCCGTGGATCAAGACCCGGCTCAGGAACGGGCCGAACTTCAACGAGATCAGATCGCTCGTGAAGGACCAGGGCCTGCACACGGTGTGCCAGGAGGCCGGCTGTCCCAACATCTCCGAGTGCTGGGAGGACCGCGAGGCCACCTTCCTCATCGGCGGTGACCAGTGCACGCGCCGCTGCGACTTCTGCCAGATCGACACCGGCAAGCCCGCCGAGTACGACATGGACGAGCCGCGCAGGGTCGCCGAGTCCGTCGTGCGGATGGGCCTGCGCTACGCCACCGTCACCGGCGTCGCCCGTGACGACCTCCCCGACGGCGGCTCCTGGCTGTACGCCGAGACCGCGCGGCAGATCCACGCCCAGGTTCCCGGGTGTGGCGTCGAGCTGCTGGTGCCCGACTTCAACGGCCACCGCGACCAGCTCGAAGAGGTCTTCTCCAGCCGTCCCGAGGTGTTCGCCCACAACATCGAGACCGTGCCGCGCATCTTCAAGCGCATCCGCCCGGCCTTCCGCTACGACCGCTCCCTCCAGGTCATCACGATGGCGCAGGAGGCGGGGCTGGTCACCAAGTCCAACCTCATCCTCGGCATGGGCGAGGAGCGCGAGGAGATCATCCAGGCGATGCGCGACCTGCACGACGCCGGGTGCGACCTGCTGACCATCACGCAGTATCTCCGCCCGACGCCGCGCCACCACCCCGTGGACCGCTGGGTCAAGCCCGAGGAGTTCGTCGAGCTCCAGAAGGCCGCCGAGGAGATCGGGTTCGCCGGGGTCATGTCCGGGCCGCTGGTCCGCTCCTCCTACCGCGCCGGCCGTCTCTACCGGCAGGCCGTCGAGGCGCGGCAGACGGCCTGAGGACGGCCTGAGCCGGTCGCCCTGATCGATCCGGGCGCGGGGTCCGCGTACCGCGCCCGGTTCCCCCTCTCCGGGAGCGTCGTGGACATCGAGGAACTCATCGGCGAGCTCGACCTGCCCTCCAAGGTCCGGCTGCTCAGTGGTGCGGGCATGTGGTCGCTGCCCGCGATGCCCGAGATCGGCCTGCGCCGCCTGGTGATGAGCGACGGGCCGATCGGGGTGCGCGGCGAGCAGTGGTCCTCGTCCGACCCGTCGATCGCCCTGCCGAGCCCCACCGCGCTGGCGGCCACCTGGGACATCGAGCTGGTCCGGCGGGCCGGGCGCCTGCTCGCCCAGGAGGCCCGCCGCAAGGGCGTGCACGTGCTGCTCGCCCCGACGATCAATATCCACCGCAGCCCGCTCGCCGGTCGCCACTTCGAGTGCTTCTCCGAGGACCCCCTGCTCACCGGGGAGATCGGCGCGGCGTACGTCGAGGGTGTCCAGGAGGGCGGGGTCGCCACGACGCCCAAGCACTTCGTCGCCAACGACTTCGAGACCGAGCGGTTCACCGTGAACGTCGTGGCCGGCGACCGGGCGCTGCGCGAGATCTATCTGGCGCCGTTCGAGCGGGTGGTCCAGGCGGGCGCCTGGGGCGTCATGGCCGCCTACAACTCCACCAACGGCACCACCATGACCGAGCACGCCGCGCTCCTGCGGGGCGTGCTGAAGGACGAGTGGGGCTTCGACGGGTTCGTCGTCTCCGACTGGACCGCCACGCGCTCCACCGAGGCGGCGGCCCTGGGCGGGCTCGACGTCGCGATGCCCGGCCCGTACGGCCCGTGGGGTGACAGCCTCGCCGAGGCCGTCCGGCAGGGGCGGGTGCCCGAGAGCGTCGTGGACGACAAGGTCAGGCGCGTGCTGCGGCTGGCCGAGCGGGTCGGCGCCCTCGGCGACGCCCCGCCACGGGTTCTGCCCGGCCCGGTCGACGGCAGGGCCCTGGCCCGCGAGGTGGCCGCCCGGTCGTTCACCCTCCTGCGCAACGAGGGCGGCCTGCTGCCGCTGAGGGGCGTACGCAGCGTCGCGCTGATCGGGTCGGCCGCCGCCGAGGCCCGGGTCATGGGCGGCGGCAGCGCGCAGGTCTTCCCCGACGAGATCGTCTCCCCGCTGGGGGGGCTGCGCCGCCGTGAAGGGGTCGACGTACGCCACGCGCTGGGCAACGACCCGCGCATACGCCTCGCGCCGCTCTCCGCGCCCGGCCGCGCGCTCTTCCTGGACGCCGAGGGCGGGACGCTGGCCGAGCATCCTCTGCGCACCGCCGAGGCCCGCTGGATCGGCGAGCTCCCGCCCGATGTCGACGCCGCCAAGATGGCCGCCGTGGAGGTCCGCACGGCCTTCACCCCCGAGGTGTGCGGCCCTCACCAGTTCTCCATCTCGGGCGCCGGCGTGTTCACGCTGTCCGTGGACGGCCACGTCGTCCTGGACGAGACGATCCTGCCCCCCGGCGGGGACCCGGTGTCGGCCTTCCTCGCCCCTCCGGAGCGCCGCATCGTCGTCGAGCTCGCGGAGGGCGCCCCCGTCGAGCTCGCCGTGCGCCACGCGACCTCCGAGCTCAACGGCATGGGGTTCATCGCCTTCGCCCTCGGCCACGCCGACCCCTGCGCCGACGACGAGACGCTCATCGCCGAGGCCGCGGCCATCGCCGCCGGAGCCGACGTGGCGGTGGTGGTGGCCGCCACGACCACCGAGGTCGAGAGCGAGGGGTTCGACCGCACGAGCCTCGCCCTCCCCGGCAGGCAGGACGAGCTGATCGCCCGGGTGGCCGCGGCCAACCCGCGCACGATCGTCGTGGTGAACGCCGGATCACCGGTCGAGATGCCCTGGCTCGGCGAGGTCGCCGCCGTCCTGCTGACCTGGTTCCCCGGGCAGGAGGCAGGGGACGCGCTGGCCGACGTGCTGTTCGGCGACGCCGAGCCGGGCGGGCGGTTGCCCACCACCTGGCCCTCGCGCGTGGAAGACGTTCCGGTGCTGGACGTCACACCCGTGGAGGGGGAGGTCCGCTACGACGAGGGGCTGTTCGTCGGCTACCGGGCGTGGGAGCGCGCGGGCCGCGTCCCGGCCTTCTGGTTCGGGCACGGGCTCGGCTACACCACCTGGTCCTACGACAGCGTCGCGGCGACCCCTGTGGCCGGTGGCGCCTCGGTGACGGCCGGGGTGACCAACACCGGTGACCGGGCCGGTCGCGAGGTCGTGCAGGTCTACCTGTCGCGCGTGCCGTCCGGATCCGAGACGGTCTCTCAGCAGCGCCCCTCGCGGTGGCTCGCGGGATTCGACGTGGTCAGGGCGGAGCCCGGCACGACCGTTCTGACGACGGTGACCCTGCCTGAGCGGGCCTTCCAGGAGTGGACCGAAGCGGGCTGGCGCACGGTTGCCGGGGACTATACGGTCGAGGTCGGACGCAGCGTGGCCGACCGGCGACTGACCGCGACGCTTACGGTCACGGTCTGACCGGTCTTCAGGTCACGTTTTCCTTTCTTCAGCTCCGCATTTGTATCCTTTAACCATGGCCAAGCCCGCAGACCCAGAGCGCCCGGGGCGCATCAAGCAACTCCGGATGATCGCTCAGATCATCATGAAGGCCAACCCCAAGGGGATGCCGATCGTCTACGCGTCGGCGGTCGCCACGCTGGCCGTCTTCGTCGTCCTCGGGCTCGTGACGGGCCTGGTGTGGCAACTGGCCGTCCTCGGCGTCATGGTCGGCATCACGATCGGCATGGTGATCTTCGGGCAGCTCGCCCAGCGCGCGCAGTACTCCATGCTCGGCGGGCAGCCGGGCGCCGCCGCGGCGATCCTGCAGAGCATGCGCGGCAACTGGGAGGTCACCCCCGCCGTCGCGGTCACCCGTGACCAAGACCTGGTGCACCGTGCCGTGGGCTACCCCGGCGTCGTCCTGGTCTCCGAGGGCCCGGGCGCCCGGGTGCAGAAGATGCTCGTGGCCGAGAAGAAGCGCGTGCAGCGGGTCGCCATCGACGTCCCGGTGTACGACATCCAGTGCGGCGACGGCGAGGGCCAGATCCCTCTCAAGAAGCTCCAGCGCCACCTGATGAAGCTCCCCCGCAACCTGAAGAAGCCCGCGGTCTCCGAGGTCAACTACCGGCTCAAGGCGCTGCCGCAGTCGATTCCGGTGCCGAAGGGCCCGATGCCGAAGGGCGCTCGCATGCCCCGCGGCAAGATGCGGTGATGCAGGCCTCCTCCGGAGTCGACCGGCGCGCGGTGGCCGAGGAGCCGACCGTGCGCGCCAACCGCCGCTGGTGGGATTCCGCGGCGGACGAGTACCAGGCCGAGCACGGGGGGTTCCTGCGCGACTCGGGCTTCATCTGGTGCCCTGAGGGGCTCGACGAGGCCGCCGCCCACCTGCTGGGCGACGTGCGCGGCCGGCGGGTGCTGGAGATCGGCTGCGGAGCCGGGCAGTGCGGGCGGTGGCTCACCGGCCAGGGGGCCGAGGTGGCCGCGTTCGACCTGTCCCACCGGCAGCTGCAGCACTCGCGGCGCATCGACGAGGAGCTCGGCACGCGGTTGCCCGTCGTGCAGGCCGACGCGGGGCGCATCCCCTTCGCCGGCGGGTCGTTCGATCTGGCCTGCTCGGCGTTCGGCGCGCTGCCGTTCGTCGCCGACGCCGGGGCCGTCCTCGCCGAGACCCGCAGGGTCCTGCGGCCGGGCGGCCTGTTCGTGTTCTCCGTCAGCCATCCGATCCGCTGGGCGTTCCCCGACGATCCCGGGCCGCGCGGTCTGACCTCCGACCGCTCGTACTTCGACCGCTCGCCGTACGTCGAGCAGGATGAGGACGGCGAGCCCTCGTACGTGGAGCACCACCGCACGCTGGGCGACTGGGTTGGGCTCATCGTGGCGTCGGGCCTGAGGCTCACGTCGCTGGTCGAGCCCGAGTGGCCCTCCGGTCACGACCGTGAGTGGGGCGGCTGGAGCCCGCTGCGCGGCCGGCACATCCCGGGCACGGCCCTGTTCTCCTGCGTGAACGGGTAGCCTCCCCGCGACCGATCAGACCGTACGACCGGCCCCGGCCACTCCGGCCCGTACGGCCGGAACCGCTCAGGCCGTACGCCGTACGGCTAGCCGCGGACGACGACGGTGCCGGCGGCCCTGTCGTGGAGGCCGCGCTGGTCGCGGTCCCAGATCAGGGCGGGCACGGCGAGGCAGAGCAGCAGCGTGCGCAGCAGGACCGAGCCGAACGGCGGCCTGCCGCCGTCGAGCGCGGCGACCCTGATGCCGAACAGCTTCATGCCCAACGTCGAGCCCAGGGTGCCGACCAGGAGGATGTACTCCAGGGCGAAGACCCCGAGGCCGATCCAGCCGGCGCTGCGGGGGTCGGCGCCCAGCAGGCCACGGGTGATCGCCCAGGTGCAGATCAGCCAGTCGACGGTGATGGCGCCGAGCCGCCTGCCGAACCGGGACACCGACCCGGCGCCCTCCTTCGGAAGGCCCAGCCGCTCGCCCGGATAGCCGAGATCGACGCCCGCGGCGCGGGTGCCGCTCATCCACGTCTGAGTCCATCTCGGTTCCTTGTTCATGCAGGTAAGATACCGAGAGACCGCACTAGTCCTTTCAGCGGCACACCCCCCTCCGCTTAACATCCGTGAAACAAACGAGACATGGGGTGGAAACGGCACAGGCCTACCTTCGAGTCTGCAAGCCCGTGCCCCTGGGAGGTTGGATGTTCAGCTCCGCCGACGACGTCCTGAAGTTCATCAGGGACGAAGGGGTGCAGTTCGTCGACGTCAGGTTTACCGACCTGCCCGGCACGACGCACCACTTCACCTTCCCCGTGGAAAACTTTGGCGCCAACGTCTTCACCGACGGTCTCATGTTCGACGGATCGTCGATCCGCGGGTTCCAGGCCATCCACGAGTCGGACATGTTGTTGCTGCCCGACCCGTCGACCGCCGTGCTGGACCCGTTCCGCCAGCACAAGACCCTCATCATGAACTTCTTCGTCCACGACCCGCTGACCGGCGAGGCCTACAGCCGCGACCCGCGCAACGTCGCCCGCAAGGCTGAGGAGTACCTCAAGGGCACCGGCATCGCGGACACCGTGTTCTTCGGGCCCGAGGCCGAGTTCTACATCTTCGACGATGTGCGCTTCGCCAGCAGCGCGAGCGAGAGCTTTTACCACATCGACTCGATCGAGGGCGCCTGGAACACCGGCAAGGCCCAGGAGGGCGGCAACCTCGGTTACAAGCCGCGCTACAAGGGCGGCTACTTCCCGGTCCCGCCGATGGACCACTTCACCGACCTGCGCTCCGAGATGGTCCGCCGCCTGATCGACTCGGGCATCGAGACCGAGATGCAGCACCACGAGGTGGGCACCGCCGGCCAGGCCGAGATCGACTTCAGATTCGGCACGCTGCTCAAGACCGCCGACAACCTGATGCTGTACAAGTACATCATCAAGAACACCGCGGTCGAGTACGGCCACACGGTCACCTTCATGCCCAAGCCGCTCTTCGGGGACAACGGCTCGGGCATGCACTGCCACCAGTCGCTCTGGAAGGACGGCGAGCCGCTCTTCTACGACGAGGTGGGCTACGCCGGCCTGTCGGACATGGCCCGCTACTACATCGGCGGCCTGCTCAAGCACGCGCCCGCGCTGCTGGCCTTCACCAACCCGACGGTCAACTCCTACCACCGCCTGGTGCCGGGGTACGAGGCGCCGGTCAACCTGGTCTACTCCCAGCGCAACCGCTCGGCCTGCATTCGCATCCCGATCACGGGGTCGAACCCCAAGGCCAAGCGCATCGAGTTCCGCGTGCCGGACCCGTCCTGCAACCCGTACTTCGCGTTCGCCGCGCAGCTCATGGCGGGTCTCGACGGCATCCGCAACAAGATCGAGCCCGCGCAGCCGGTCGACAAGGACCTCTACGAGCTTCCTCCCGAGGAGGCCGGCGCGGTCCCGCAGGTCCCCGGGTCGCTGCCCGAGGTCCTCGCCGCGCTGGAGGCCGACCACGAGTTCCTCCTCGAAGGCGGCGTGTTCACGCCCGACCTCATCGAGACCTGGATCTCCTACAAGCGCGAGAACGAGATCGACCCGATCCGCCTCCGCCCCCACCCTCACGAGTTCGAGCTCTACTACGACGTCTGAGTTATCGAGCTTCTGACTTGGGGACACGCTGACGGTTGACCCGTCAGGGCACATCCAGGGCACTCAGGCATCCCGCGAAAGGCCGTCGGTCGTCCCTCCGTTGAGGGCACGCTCGACGGCCTTTCGCATGCGCTCCAATCCCGTGAGCCGGGATGACTTCCCCCCGCCCACGGCTCTCCGCCCTGGGCGGGGCGAAAGCGCCTCGCACCCACGATCCGCACCTGCCGCACAGACCTGCGAAAGCACGACCAGACGCCCACGGCGTATTTCACATCTGTTTCTTCGGCACCACTCTCCCGGTGTGACGGTCTATCGCGGAACGTCACACACACGCCTCTGACCTGCCTGGAAATGATCATCCGGCGGTGGCCGGGTGCCCGGTGGCAAATTTTGGCAAGCGCTTTCCGCTGCAACATTGCCGTAATAAAGTCCGGATTCCACCCCACTTCGATACTCAAATCGCCAAGGAGGCGTCATGAGTATTCGCACCCTCACGGTCGTGACGGCCGCGCTCGTCCTCACAGCGGCAGGCGCCACGCAAGCGGCCGGTGCTGTGCAAGTGGCCGACGATCCGCCGTTCGCGCAGTACCAGGAGATGCACGCGAACTGCACCGTCACCCATCGGCTCAGCGACGACCCGATCGTGTTCCCGGGTCTGCCAGGCGCGTCGCACAACCACACTTTCGTCGGCAACCCCGCCACCAACGCGAACTCCACCCCGCAGGCGCTGGTCGGTGGGGCGACGTCCTGCGAGGACACGCTCGACGCGTCGGGATACTGGTTCCCGACGTTGTTGCAGAACGGCGCCGTACGGCTGCCGGACAAGCCAACGATCTACTACAAGTCCGGCGTCAAGGACTACCGCACCGTCCAGCCGTTCCCGCCCGGGTTCCGGCTCGTCGTCGGCGATGCCCGCACGCCGAACGCCGCCGCGTACCAAGGCACCTGGAAGTGCCCCGGTTACGAGGGCACCGACTTCCCGACATCGTGCCCGAGCGGCACATCCCTGGTCGCCCGGCTGAAGGCGCCGAGCTGCTGGGACGGCGTGCACCTGGACAGCGCCGATCACAAGTCCCACATGGCATGGCCGGTCAGCGGAGTCTGCCCGGCGGACCATCCCGTACCTCTGCCCATGCTCGAAGCCAAGGTCCCGTATCCGCTGGCCGGCGGGAACACCAGCGGTCTGGCCCTGTCCTCGGGCGCCGCGTACACCTTCCACTACGACTTCATGAACGGGTGGAACGCGCCGCGCCAGGCCTACCTCGTGGACTACTGCATCAACGGCGGACGCCAGTGCAACGGCTACGGGCAGGACCCGAAGAAGCCGTAACGCCCGGCGACACCGCCACCCTCACCTCGCATGTGATTCGTCGGCGGCGCCCATCCCGGGCGCCGCCCGCACAAGCACGCCGCCGTTGCCCGCGGCGGCCCCCCGCCAGGGAGAGACCATGCGTGCCTTACCCCTCCGCCGCCGGCTGCTGACCGGCATCGCCACCATGGCGCTGGCCGTCACCGGCATGGTCGTCACGCCGGGCGCCACGCCCGCGAGCGCGGCCGCGTGCGAGACCGCCACGAACATCGCTCTCAACAAGCCCGCGACCGCCTCCTCGGTCCAGGGCAACGGCTATCTGCCCGCCAAGGCCGTCGACGGCGACGCCGCCACCCGATGGTCGAGCCAGTTCAGCGATCCGCAGTGGATACAGGTCGACCTCGGGCCGGACACCGCGGTCTGCCAGGTGGTCATCGACTGGCAGACGTCGTACGCCAAAGCCTTCCGCCTCGAGCTGTCCGGCGACGGCAACCAGTGGACGACGCTCTACTCCACCACCGCCAACACCGGCGGCGTACAGACCATCGACGCCACCGGCACCGGTCGCTACCTGCGCGTGTACGGCACGCAGCGCGCTACCGGATACGGCTACTCCATCAAGGAGCTGACCGTCCACGGTGGGAGCACGGGTGGCGGCGACTGTCAGACGCCGCCACCGGTGTCCCAGGACTTCGGGCCCAACGTGGTCGTGTTCGATCCGTCGATGTCCAGTACGACCATCCAGAGCACGCTGGACGCCATCTTCGCCCAGACCGAGAGCGCCCAGTTCGGTAACTACCGCTACGCGGTGATGTTCAAGCCGGGCACCTACAGCGGCATCAACGTCAACACCGGCTTCTACACCTCCGTGTTGGGCCTGGGCCGCAACCCGGACGACGTCACGATCAACGGCGACGTGACGGTGGACGCCGGCTGGTTCGGCGGCAACGCCACCCAGAACTTCTGGCGCTCCGTCGACAACCTGGCGATCGTGCCCAGCCACACCGCCGATCGATGGGCGGTGGCGCAGGCCGCGCCGATGCGCCGGGTGCACATCCGCGGTGACCTCAACCTGGCCCCCAACGGGTACGGCTGGGCCAGCGGTGGTTACATCGCCGACAGCAAGATCGACGGGAAGGTCGGCCCCTACTCCCAGCAGCAGTGGTACACCCGTGACAGTCAGATCGGCGGATGGGTCAACGGCGTGTGGAACATGGTGTTCTCCGGCGTGAAGGGCGCCCCGGCCAACAGCTTCCCCAGCCCGCCGTACACGACCCTGCCGACCACCCCGGTCGTGCGGGACAAGCCCTACCTGTACCTCAACGGCGGCAACCCTCACGTGTTCGTGCCCAACCTGCGAACCAACGCCTCCGGTACGACCTGGTCCGGCGGGTCGACACCGGGCACTTCCGTGCCGCTGACCCAGTTCTACCTCGCACAACCGGCCGACTCGGCGGCGACCCTCAACAATGCCCTGTCCTGCGGCATGAACCTGCTGTTCACACCGGGTGTCTACCATCTGGGCCAGACGCTGAAGGTGACCCGGCCGGACACCATCGTGCTGGGCATCGGCTACCCGACGCTGATCCCGGACAACGGCATCAGCGCGATGACCGTCGCCGACGTCGACGGCGTCAAGCTCGCCGGGCTGCTGTTCGACGCGGGCCCGGTGAACTCGCCGTCCCTGTTGCAGGTCGGACCGGCCGGCGCGACCACCGGCCATGCCGCGAACCCGACCACGCTCCAGGACGTGTTCTTCCGCGTCGGCGGAGCCGGGCCGGGCAAGGTCACCACGGCGCTGATCGTCAACAGCGCCAACACGATCATCGATCACATCTGGGCGTGGCGCGCTGATCACGGCAGCGGGGTCGGGTGGACGGTCAATCCAGCCGACACGGGCCTGATCGTCAACGGCGCCGACGTCTCCGCATACGGGCTGTTCGTCGAGCACTTCAACAAGTACGAGGTGATCTGGAACGGCCAAGGCGGGCGCACGATCTTCTTCCAGAACGAGATGCCCTACGACCCGCCGAGCCAGGCCGCGTGGCGCAGTGACGGGCGCGGGTACGCCGCGTACAAGGTGGCCGATTCGGTGACGTCACACGAGGCGTGGGGCATGGGCAGCTACTGCGTGTTCACCGCCGATCCGAGCATCGTGTCCGAACGCGGCTTCGAGGCGCCCACCAGCCCGAACGTCAAGTTCCATGACATCCTGACCATCTCGCTGGGCAAGGGCTCGATCGAACACGTCATCAACGACACCGGCGCGTCGACCGGTACCGACGTCAAGCCGGTGAACATCGTCAGCTACCCCTAGCGCGGGGCGGGACCCGTCGACTCACGCACGATCAGGTGCGTCGGCAACACGGCCGACTGCCGTGTCGCCGGCGCACTGTCATGAAGGCGTGCCAGCAGCATCGACACCGCCACCCGCCCGGCCTGCTCGATCGGAGCGGCGAGCGTGGTGAGGGTGGGGTGGCAGAAATCCGCCCCGAACATGTCGTCACAGCCGACGACGCTGATCTCACCGGGCACGCCGAGCCCGCGCTCACGCAGCCGCGTGAGCATCCCGATGGCAAGAAGGTCGTTGAAGGCGATACACGCCGTGGCGCGGGTGTTGATCAGCGCGTCGGCGGCGGCCGATCCGGACATCCGACCGGCCGGGAAGGGACCGAGGCGGCGTACCGGCAACCCATGCCGGGCCGCCGCCGCGACCAGCGAGCGCCATCGGGCCTCGTTGGCCCAGGAGTTCTCTGGACCGGACATGTAGACGATCTCGCTGTGCCCGAGCGAGATCAGGTGCTCGGCCGCCTGTGCCACACCGGATGGGGAGTCGAGCACCACGCTTTCGACACCGCGCACCATGCGGTTGACCGCCACCAATGGCAGCTCAGTGGCCAACGCCGCGAGCAGACGACGGGACAGCCGCGAGGTGGCCAGGATCGCCCCGTCGATCGACTGCCGCATCTTCGACAGCACGTGCGACTCCAGTTCGCCGGAATTCTCGGTGTCGATGAGCAGGTGGGCGTAGCCCGCGGCTTTGAGCTGGTGCTGTGTGCCCCGGATCAGCCCGAAGTAGAACGGGTTGGTCACGTCGGACACCAGGACCGCGACGGTTTCGGTGCGTCCCGAGGTCAACGCGCGGGCGTGGGTGTTGGGCACATAGGACAGCTCGCGGGCCACCGCCACGATGCGCTCGCGGGTGGCCGCGTTCACCCGGCCGGGCCGCGACAGCGCGCGAGACACGGTGGACGCGGCGAAGCCCGTAGCCTCCGCGATGTCATTTATCGTGACACGTCGTGGTCGCTGTACGCTGTCGCGATTGTCCATGCACGGACCAAAACACGGCATGTCAGGAATGGCAACCGCTTGCCTGCCTTGATTATCAGGCGCTCACGACGGTGGCGGTGAGCGCCGGTCGACGGAGACGAGGCGGCGTGATTGGCGTCAGCGGCGGCGGGGTGGGGTGGTGGGCCGGTGGGTCTTGGGGTCCACGACCGGGCCCGGGTTTATGGGGTTGCCGACGACGCCCGAGGAGACGGCCGAGGTCACCTTGGCCAACGCCTGGAGGAGCTCCCGCACGAGCGACCTGTTGCTCTTGGGCGTCATGGTGAATTCTCCTTGAGGACGGACGTCATCGTGCTACATATCATTATCCTCACGATATGTCGTGAACGACGGGCGCGTCCACCGAGCCCGTCCCATTGGGCCGAACACCCGGCCGCCGGGCCCACGGGCGAACGCCGCCGGGCGGATGGGGGATCGGACATGGCGGGATATACGCTCAATAGCGTGCCCGGTGGACCGGTGGCTCTGGGTTCAGGAAGCCTCCACGGGCCTCCGACGTTATGGTTCTTGTGGGCAGGCGAAGTCACCGGCTGCCCCGATCGAGAGGCAGTTCATTGTTTGGTCGCAAGCCCATCGAGGAGCGGCTGGCCGAGCGCCGCGCTCAGCTGCCTCCCCTCAAAGAGGGGCAGCACTTCGAGCACGGGCCGGCGAAGTTCGTGTTCGTCTTCCTGATCGTGTTCCTCGTGGTGGCCCACCTCATCGGCCTGGTCGTCCTCATGGTGCTCGACCTGCACTGACGACGTGCCCCGTCAGTAGGGCAGCGAGTAGCGGGCGAAGCGCGGCGCCGCGTACGGGTTCTTGAACTTCGGGTACGCCACGGTGCTGATGTCGCCGTCGGAGGTGTAGCGGTCCTCGGGGTGGGCGTTCAGCCAGTCGAGCCACGCCGTGGAGCAGAAGCGGGCGCAGTCGCCGACCTTGTCCATGGCCCTAATGCGCGGTATCCCGAGCGGGTCGAAGTCCTTGCTGAAGGGCGAGGGCGCCGGCGTGTAGCCCGCCAGGAAGACCCCGGTGTAGTTGTAGCGGACGTCCCCGGCCGAGCCGCGGATCGCCCAGTCCTTGGTGCTCGGCTGGTTGCCGTACGGCAGGGCGAGCGTGGCGGGCGCGTCCTTGATCAGCGAGGTGATCAGCTTGTGGCCCGCGGTGATCTGCTCGGTGACCTGCTCCTTGGAACGGCCGCGCAGGTTGAGGTGGTCGCGCGTGTGGTTGCCGATGTCGTAGCCGTTGTCCCGCAGCCACCCGAGGGCCTGCGCCTGGGCCTCCGGCCCGAACGTCCCGAACATGTCCTTGATGACATAGAAGGTGGCGACCGGCCGGAAGCCCGGATGCTTGTGCGCGACGTCCCGCAGGATGCCGATGGCGGTGTCCGGCTTCGGAACCCCCGAGCCGTCCAGCGTGAGCTGCGACGGCGAGGAGTCGTCGAACGTGAGCACGACCGGGTGGGTCCCCGCGGGGATGCCGATCCTTCCGGTGGTGAGCTCCCTGGCCGTGATGGGAACGTAGCCGTCCTTGGCCAGCCGCTCCAGCTCGGTGCGGAACTGCTCGGGTGTCCGGTCGTCGCTGCCGGCGGGTTTGGCCACGATGCGGTGGTACATGAGCACGGGTATCTGGCCGAGCTCGTTCGCCTTGACCTTGGCCGCCTTCGCCATGGCCGCCTTGCGTGCCTCCTGCGCGTTCGCCGGCTTCGCCGACTTGCCCTGCGCGGCCGGCTGCGCCACGACCTTGCTCTCTCCCTGCGTGCACCCGGCGAGCGCGATCACGCTCAGTGACAGAACTCCGATACCCCGTATCCCGAAGCCCCCCATGGCCATGGCCCCCCAACCATCCTGAGGAATGAGATACGGGTGTCCTACCCCTCTGACCAGGGACATCCACACATGCGCCAGGGTACGAACGCCAAGCCTGGCACCTTATTCCGCATTTATCGGCAAGTCACTATATGTAGCTATTTGTCATGGTTTGGGGGGCTTGCCGGGTCACTTCGTGGTCTCGCCGGCGCGCACCCGGATCCCGGTGAGGCGGCGGAAGATGTCCCACCAGAAGGGGGCGCCGAACAGCAGGGCGAAGAACGTGATGAGGAAGCCGGGCCAGTGGCCCGGACTCACCAGGCGGTGGAGCCACTCCCCGCCGTTCCACGTCCACTTGGGACTCCCGGTGTCGGGGATCCGCACCGACACCGGGGCGTTGCCCACGATCTGGACGAAGGCCGGAGCCGACAGCACCTCGGTGACGCAGGCGTACGGATCGGCGGGATGGTCGGGGCACTTGTCCCGAAGGCCCGACAGCGACTGCGCTCCCCCGTCGGCCGTCGCGGCCACCTGCGCCCGGATGGCGTTGTCGGTGAGGATCGCCCTGCCGTACTCCAGCGAGTCCATGCTGAACACCAGCGTGAGCACCAGGCCGAGGGCGGCGATGACCCAGCGGACGTAGCGGCGGTACAGCATGGTGAGACGCTGCATCTCGCCGTCGAACCACTCCTCCACGCCCTTGCGAAACGCGTCCAGGTCATCGTGGGCGGTGTCCCACACGCTCTTCAGCGGCCCGTACAGGGGGCTGCCGTCCTCCTTGAGCTTCGCCAGCAGGGCGGGCACGCCGCCCTCACTGGTGACGATCTCCATCATCGCCACCGCGAACCGCCCGGGCGGGATCGAGGCGATGCTGGTCTTGCCGTCCTTGTTGTGGTCGATCTCGCGGAGCCGCTCGTACAGCCGCCCGGACCACGTCGTGGCCGTGCTCTGCACCGGCGCGGGAAGCGGGCTGAACTCCGGCCGCGCGTCCTTGCTGAAGGGCAGGCGCGCGAAGACCTCGCCGATCGTGCTGGGGATCCACGACCTCTTGCCCCGCGCCCCGTCGAGCGTGTCGGCGAGGTAGGCCCACAGGAACTTGCTCCGGATGCCGAGCAACCGTACAAGACCCTCGTTCACGCCGCTGACCAGCAGCGAGAACAGCAGGAACGCCAGGACCAAGCCGATGGCGAGGTCGATGTAAACAGAGTTCAAAGTAGATCACCCGCGACTTTAGATACACCCTTCGCGACGGTGGCCGCAATCAAATGACGTCGATCGGGATCAATCGGTTGTCACGGGAGCCACACGGCCGCGGACTCAGGCGGCCGGGCTGCGGGTGTCCCGGGAGGCGCGCCACCAGGCGAAGCCTTCGAGGATGATCGCGGGGGCCCAAGCGGGCATGGGCAGCCCCACGGTCTCGGGCTCGGACAGCCAGCGCGCCTCGTCGATCTCGATGCCGTCGGGGCTCAGCGCCCCGCCCGCCACCACGCAGCCGTAGACGGACATGACGAACGAGACCTGGTCGCCGTTGGCGTAGGACGCGCGGTAGAGCGGTCCTCCGTACGCCCCGATCAGGCCGCGGACCCGGATGTCGAGGCCGATCTCCTCGCGCACCTCGCGGACGACGGCGTCGTCGGGCGACTCGTCGGGCTCGATGATGCCGCCCGGAGGCGCCCAGACGTCGCCCTGCTCCTTGTGCAGCGCGACGAGCATGCGGCCCTGGTCGTCGAAGACGCAGGCGGTCGCCGAGGGCAGGATGAGCAGGTCGTTGCCGACCTTGGCCCGAACCCCGGCGAGGAACTCCGATATGGGCACGACCACTCCCTGCGGACCCTTGGTCAACGAGACGCCGACAACGATACCGAATCGGGTCAAGGGGGCGGAGCGGGATGGTCAGCCGCCGTAGAACACGCGCTCGGCCACCGCGCGGGCGCGTCGGGTGGTCCTGAGGTAGTCGTCGACGAAGTCCTCCGAGCCGTCGGGCGCGTAGCCGAGGGCGCGCGAGATCAGCATGCGCTCGCGCACGTCGGCGGGGATGCTGTCACCGGCCCGGCCGCGCACCAGCATGATGGCGTCGCGGATCTGGGAGGCGAACCGCCAGGCCTCGGCGAGCACCTCCTCGTCGGTCGCGGCCAGCAGCCCGGCCCCGACGGCGGCGCGCAGGGCTTCCAGCGTGCGCGTGGTCCGCAGCTCGGGCACGTCGAACGCGTGCCTGAGCTGGATCAGCTGCGCCAGCCACTCGACGTCCGACAGCCCGCCCCTGCCCAGCTTGGTGTGCAGCAGGGGGTCGGCGCCCCTGGGCAGCCGCTCGGCCTCCATGCGCGCCTTCAGCCTTCGGATCTCGCGTACCGCGGAGTCGCTGATGCCGTCCGCGGGGTACCGCAGCGGTTCGATGAGGGCCATGAACTCGGCCCCCAGCTCGGGATCGCCCGCCGAGAACCGGGCGCGGAGCAGGGCCTGGGACTCCCACGGCGACGACCACCGGCGGTAGTAGGCCTCGTACGACGACAGCGAGCGGACCAGCGCGCCCTGGCGGCCCTCCGGGCGCAGGTCGGGGTCGATCTGCAGCGGCGGATCGGGGGCGGCCCTGCCGAGCAGGCGGCGCAGCTCGTTGGCGACCGCGTGCGCCGCGTCGGTCGCGACCTTCTCGTCCGCTCCCGGAAGCGGCGAGTGGACGAACATCACGTCGGCGTCGCTGCCGTACGAGGACTCGTAGCCGCCGAGGCGCCCCATGGCGATCACCGCGAAGCGGGTGGGGAAGTCGCCGCGCCGCTCCAGCGAGATCTTGTGGATCGCGGCGTCCAGGGCGGCCTGGATGGTGACGTCGTTGAGCTCCGAGAGGGCCTGGCCGACCTCCTCGATGTCGATGTGGCCGACCAGCCCCGCCACGGCCGTACGGAACAGCTCGCGGCGGCGCAGGGCCCGGACGGAGGCGACCGCGGTCTCGGCGTCGTGGGAGTGGCGCTCCACCGACGCGCCGGCCTCGGCGGCGAGCGACGCCTTCGGACGGACCGCGAGCTCCCCGTCGGAGCCGAGCATGGCCACGGCGTCGGGGGCGTTGAGCAGCAGCCCGGTGGCGTAGCGGCTGGTGCCGAGGAGCCGGGCCATGCGCTCGGCGACCGCGGTCTGGTCGCGGAGCAGGCGGAGGTACCAGGGGGTGGCGCCGAGCTTGTCGCTGACCTGGCGGAACCCCAGCAGGCCCGCGTCCGGGTCGGGCGCGTCGGCGAACCAGCCGAGCATGACGGGCAGCAGGGTGCGCTGGATCGCCGCCCTTCGCGAGACGCCGCTGGTCAGCGCGGCGATGTGCCGGAGCGCTCCGTCGGGGTCGGCGTAGCCGAGGGCGGACAGCCGCGCGGAGGCGGCGGCCGTGGACAGCCGGGTCTCTTCTCCGGGCAGCCTGGCGACGGCCTGGAGCAGCGGGCGGTAGAACAGCTTCTCGTGCAGCCGCCGGGCCTCCATGGCGTGACGCCTCCAGCGGGTGGTGAACTCCCCCACCGGGTCGACGATCATGCCGAGGCCCCGGCCGATGCGGCGAAGGTCGGTGACGTTCTCTGGCACGACATGCGTGCGGCGCAGGCGGTGGAGCTGGAGCAGGTGCTCGACCTGCCGCAGGAAGCTGTAGGCCTCGGCGAGGGCCTTCGCGTCGTCCCTGCCGACGTAGCCGCCCCGCGAGAGGGCGGCGAGCGCGGGCAGGGTGGCGCGGCGGCGCAGTAGGCCGTCGGAGCGGCCGTGCACGAGCTGGAGCAGCTGGACGGCGAACTCGATGTCGCGCAGGCCGCCGGGGCCGAGCTTGATCTGCCGGTCGGCCTCGCTCGCGCGGACGTTCGCCTCGACCTTGCGCCGCATCGCCTGGACGTCCTCGACGAAATTGTCCCTGGCGGCGGCCTGCCAGACGAGCTCGTTGACCGCGGCGACGTACTCCTCGCCGAGCTCCAGGTCGCCGGCGACGGGACGCGCCTTGAGCAGCGCCTGGAACTCCCAGGTCTTGGCCCAGCGGCGGTAGTAGGTCAGGTGGCTCGCCAGGCTGCGTACGAGCGGGCCGGCCTTGCCCTCGGGCCGCAGGGCCGCGTCGACCTCCCACAGGGCCCCCTCGGGAGTGCTCGTGGAGCAGGCCCTCATCATGCCCTGCGCGAGCCTCGTCGCCGCCTGGAGCGCCTTGGTCTCGTCGACCCCGTCCCGCGGCTCGGCCACGAAGATCACGTCGACGTCGCTGATGTAGTTGAGCTCGCGGGCGCCGCACTTGCCCATGCCGATCACGGCGAGCCGTACGTCGGCGCTCTCGGGGTGGTCGGAGCGGGCGATGGCGAGACCCGCCTCCAGCGCGGCGGCGGCGAGGTCGGAGAGCTCGGCGGTGACCTGGGAGAACGAGGCCTGGCCGGTGATGTCGCGCGCGGCGAGGTGCAGCAGGCGGCCCCGGTAGGCCACGCGCAGGGCCGACATCGTTTCCGTGCCGCCGTGCGGGGCGTGGGGCTCGACCTCGGACGGGTCGGCGCCGACGGCCTCCAGGAGCTCGGTGCGCATGTCGCGCTCGGGCATGCGCTGGACCGCCTGCTCGCCCGAAAGGAGCTTCCAGTGCTCGGGGT
This sequence comes from Sphaerisporangium sp. NPDC088356, assembly GCF_040685555.1. Lineage (NCBI taxonomy): Bacteria > Bacillati > Actinomycetota > Actinomycetes > Streptosporangiales > Streptosporangiaceae > Sphaerisporangium > Sphaerisporangium sp. NPDC088356. The sequence goes on along the minus strand of NZ_JBFBIK010000042.1, from coordinate 21,401 downwards.
GCCGTACGACGTGCTCGCCGAGCGCGGACGACAGGCCGAAGACGCCGAGCAGCCGTGTCCTGAGCCCGGGGTCGGCGCGCAGGGCGCCGAGGACGCTCGGATCGCGCTCGGCCAGGCGGTTGAGCGAGGTGAGCGCGAGGTCGGGGTCGGCGGCGCCGACCAGCGCCGCGAGCAGGTCGAGATCGCCCACGGCCTCGGGCCCCAGCTCGTCGAGAAGGCGCTCGGCCTGGGCTCCGTCGGCGAAGCCAAGCCGGGCCAGGCGCCCGGCCGTCGTCTGCATACGGGACTCGGCGTTCACAATGCCCAAAGTAGCCGGTCACTCACTGGTCCGTCGTTAGTGGTTCCGCGCCGTAATCGCGTGGTCACCGGGAATAGAAAGGGGTGTCCGGCTCCGACATTGCGGCAAATTACCACTAAACGGGCATCATTCATCGACGACCAGGGAACCGGCCAATGCGCGGTCGCCCGTGACGACGGCGGCGAAGCCCTCGGCGAGGGGACGCCACGCGCGCACCAGCTCGTCGTACGCGGCGAGCACCGTGGCGTCCAGTTCTTCCACGTCGAACCCGCCCGCAGCGAGCTCCGCGGCGTTCGGGCCGGTCCACGACAGGAAGATCTCGGGCGTCGCCTCGGGGTGGAACTGCACGGCCCACGCCGCCGAGCCGAGGCGGTAGGCCTGGTTGGGGTACGGCTCCGCCGTCGCGAGCGGCACCGCTCCGGGCGGCAGGACCGTCATGGCGTCCTGGTGGTACTGCACCGACCGGGCGGTGGGCGGGAGCCGCAGGAAGACGGGGTCGTCCGCCGCGGCGGGCAGGAGCGACACCGGCCGCAGGCCGACCTCCAGGCCGGCGGTGCCCCGCTCGACCTCTCCCCCGCAGGCGAGGGTCATCAGCTGGGCGCCGAGGCAGATGCCGAGGGTCGGCAGCCCGGCGTCCACCGAGCGCCTGATCAGCTCGCGCGTGGCGGGCAGCCAGGGATATCCCTCGTCGTCCCAGGCGGAGGCGGCGCCGCCGAGCACGATCAGGCCGTCCACCCGGCCGCCGTCGCCGGTGCGGAGACCCGGGATCTCCCCGTCCAGGTACGGCCGGGCGACCTCACAGGTCATCCCGGCGTCCGCCAGCCATCCGGCGAGGAACCCTGGGCCGGCCTCGGCCTCGTGCTCGATGATCAGAATTCGGTGTCCCATGTGTCAATTATGGGCATCCGAAACACCCGGTTCCACCGAACTTCCGCTCACACCTTAAAAATAGGAACTTTCCCGCTACACAGTCGTTTATCGGTTCGGGGGAACCGGTTACCAGGGGGCTAGCACACCGATGGGGGAGTTCGTCGATACGGCACTGAGTTTTCCCGCCGTCATCTTCAGTTTCTTACTGGTAGTGGTCATCGGATACTGGGCGCTCGTGTTGCTGGGTGGGGCCGGCCTCGACGTCCTTTCCGCGGACGACGCCACGGACGCGGGCCACGACATCGGGCCGCTGGGCGTCCTCGGGCTGGGCGGGGTGCCCGCGACCATCGCGGTCTCGCTGCTGATCGCCCTCGCGTGGTTCGGCAGCCTGGCCGGCACGGCGCTGCTCGGCTCCCCACCGTGGGGCACACGAGCCGTCCTGCTCGTCGTGGCGCTCGCCGGCGCGTGGCTGGTCACCCGCCTGCTGGTGCTCCCCCTGCGCCGCGTCTTCGCGGTCCACCGGGCGCCGTCCCGCAACGACTTCGTGGGCAGGATGTGCGTCATCCGCACGGGACGGGTGGGGGCCGACTTCGGCCAGGCCGAGGCCAGGGCGTCCGACGGCTCGTCCGCCGTCATCCAGGTCAGACAGCTGCAGTGGCCGGGCCACGCGCTCCGGGACGGGCTCGGCGTCGAGCCCGCCTCCCGGGGCGGGAACGGGCCCGAGCCTTCGGCCGCGCGCGACCCGAGTGCCCACCCAGGCGACAGCCACGGGAGGCACGAGGGAGTGCTGCGCGCGGGCGACACCGCTCTGATCTTCGACTACGACGCGGACGGCGAGTTCTTCTGGGTCACGCCCTACGACGCCGAACTCGACCCCGACGCACCGACCAAGTAAGGGACCCCATTGGACGTCATCTCCACCGGCTTCGGCGTGCTCCTCGCCGTCGTCCTCGTCATCGTCATCACCACGCTCATAGTGATCACCCGTCTGTTCCGCAAGATCGAGCAGGGCAAGGCGCTGATCATCTCCAAGGTCAAGTCGGTCGACGTGACGTTCACGGGAGCGGTGGTGCTGCCCGTCCTGCACAAGGCCGAGATCATGGACATCTCGGTGAAGACCATCGAGATCGAACGGTCCGGCCAGGAAGGCCTGATCTGCCGGGACAACATCCGCGCCGACATCCGCATCACGTTCTTCGTCCGCGTCAACAAGACCGTGGAGGACGTGGTGAAGGTGGCCCAGGCCATCGGCACCGCACGCGCCAGCGACCAGGGAACGCTCCAGGAGCTGTTCAGCGCGAAGTTCTCCGAAGCGCTGAAGACCGTGGGCAAGCAACTGGACTTCGTCGACCTCTACACCAAGCGCGACGAGTTCCGGGACCAGATCATCCAGGTCATCGGCACCGACCTGAACGGCTACAGCCTTGAGGACGCCGCGATCGACCTCCTTGAGCAGACGCCCATGTCGCAGCTCGACCCGGCGAACATCCTCGACGCCCAGGGCATCCGCAAGATCACCGAGCTCACCTCCATCGAGCACGTACGCACGAACGAGTTCCAGCGCCACGAGGAGAAGGAGATCACCCGCCAGAACGTGGACGCGCGGGAGGCGATTCTGGAGCTCGATCGCCGGCAAGCCGACGCGGAGATCAAGCAGAAGCGCGAGGTCGAGACCATGCGGGCCCGCGAGGAGGCCGAGATCTCCCGGGTGCGCGCCGAGGAGCGGTTGAAAGCCGAGACCGCCCACATGCGCACCGACGAGCAGCTCGGCGTCCAGGAGGAGAACAAGGCGAGGGAGGTCGCGGTCGCCGAGAAGAACCGCGAGCGGGTCATCGCGATCGAGACCGAACGGATCGAGAAGGACCGCCAGCTGGAGGTCATCGCCCGCGAGCGGGAGACGCAGCTCTCCACGATCTCCAAGGACAAGGAGCTGGAGACCGAGAAGCGCACGATGGCGGAGATCATCCGCGAGCGCATCGCGGTGGAGAGGACCGTGGCCGAGCAGGAGGAGATCATCAAGCGCCTGCGCGCCGTCGAGGAGGCCGAGCGGCTGCGCCAGACCCTGGTGATCCAGGCCGAGGCCGAGGCGCAGGAGGGCCTGGTCAAGGACATCAAGGCCGCGGAGGCCGCCGAGGCGGCGGCCGGCCACAAGGCACGTGAGCAGCTCGTGCTGGCCGAGGCGCGCCAGCAGGCCGCCGAGTTCGACGCGCGGGCGAAGATCCGCCTGGCCGAGGGGATCCAGGCGGAGGCGGCCGCGACCGGCCTGGCCGACGTGCAGGTGCGCGAGCGGGGCGCCGAGGCCATCGAGAAGGTCGGCCGCGCCGAGGCCGCCGTGGAGCGGGAGAAGACCCTCGTGGCCGCCACCGCCGTGGGCGAGAAGCTGAAGGCCGAGGCCGAGGGCCTCACGGAGAAGGCCGCGGCCATGGCCGCGCTGGACGACGCCAGCCGCTCCCACGAGGAGTACCGCCTGCGGCTGGAGGCGGAGAAGGACCTGCGGCTCGCCGGGTTCGACGCCCAGCGCTCCATCGCCGAGTCGCAGGCCGTCGTGCTGGCGGCAGGGCTGGAGAAGGCCGACATCAGCATCGTGGGCGGCGACGGCATGTTCTTCGACCGGCTCATGAACTCCATCGCGCTCGGCAAGAGCGTGGACGGCTTCGTCGAGCACTCGGAGGTGGCCAAGAAGCTGGCCGGGCCGTGGCTGGACGGGTCGTCGAGCTTCCCCGAGGACGTCACCCGGCTGCTCGGCTCGATCAGCTCGTCCGATGTGAAGAACCTGACGATCTCGGCGCTGCTCGTGCGGCTCATCAAGGCCGGAGGGCCCGACTCCGGGCAGCTCACCAAGCTGCTGGACACGGCGCGGCGCCTCGGCGTCGCGGACGCGCCCGTCTCGGCGCTCGGCGCCCTGGACCCGGGCAACGGCTCCGCCGCGATCCCCGTGGGTGCGGCGGGCAACGCCGCGGGCACCGTCGGCGCCGATCACTGACGCCCTCATGACCGATCTTCCCCAGGGCACGTACGACGTGCTGCGAGCGCGGCTGTCCGAGCAGGCCGCCGAGCTCGCCAGGCGGGCCGAGGCGCTCAACGCCGAGCGCCTCGCGGTCTTCGGCAGCGCCGAGCTGCGCCTCATCGGCACCGAGCGGATCCGCACGGAGAACAACTGCGTGCCCCGCGACATCGTGTCGGCGGGCGGGCTGATGCTGTTCGGCTACAACGTCTTCATCGGGCTGAAGCCGGAGACGGCCGTGGACGACGTCTTCTCCCTGCACCGGTTCGTGCGCGAGGGCGAGTCGTTCCGCTTCGAGGACGTGCGCGGCGGCGAGCTCCCCGGCCTGCTGCGCGACCCCCGCTTCGAGCGCGACTTCGGCGAGCTGTACCGGTACTACAGGGAGACGCGCCTGCTGCAGCTCCGGCAGGCCGAAGGCAAGCTGCTCGCGGTGTTCCAGACGGGCCCGCGCACGCAGGACGTGCGGGTGCTGCGGTGGAACGCCGCCCCCGACGGCACGGTCTCCTACGTCGACGACCGGGGCGAGCGCGACCACGTGTTCCCGCCGTCGCACGACTTCGAGTGGACCGAGACGACGCGCGACGACCACGTGCTGGGCCGGCACCCGCACATCTCCATCGGCGGCGAGGTGTTCGTCGAGACCGTCGGCGGCGACCTGACCATCAAGATCGAGAACAACACCGAGACCGGCGAGGGCATCTACCGCGAGCCGGTCGACGAACCGCTGCAGAGCCTGGCGGACGCCGAGATTCACCACGCCAGGATCGGTCCGCTGATCCTGCTGCGCGTCAGGCCGTACAAGGAGACAGAGGCGCGGCACCTGGTGTTCAACACCAGGACCAGGACCGTCGTGCGGCTCGACGGCATCGGGCAGGCCTGCCGCCGCCTCCCGGAGGACCAGGGGATCATCTTCCCCGGCGGCTACCACCTCGCCACGGGCGTCACCAAGACCTTCGACACCGACGTCGCGGACCTGGAGTACGAGCGGGTGGTGCGCTCGACCAACGGCGAGGACGTGCTGTACGTCTTCCACGCCCGCACCGAGGGCCGGACGCTGCTGCTGCCGTACAACGTGATCCGCAAGCAGGTGGCGAGCCCGATCACCTGCCACGGGTACTCGCTGTTCGACGACGGCACGCTGGTGGTGTTCCGCGAGCTGTCCAAGGAGCCGACCAGGGTCCATCCGATGCAGGTCTGGCAGACGCCGTACCTGTCCGACACCTACGCGGCCGCGCAGCCCACCGGCACGGGGCCCCTGGAGCGGGTCGGCAACGGCGACCTCGTGCGCGGCATCTCGGACGCGCTGTCGGTGGGCCGGATGGCCGAGGAGATGAGCCCGTCCACGGCCGTGTTCGAGGCCCTGATCGCCGCCTGCGAGCGGATGTCCGACCACTACCACTGGCTCGGCGACGACCGGCTCGGCGACCTGCGCACCCCGCTGGCGGCCGTACGGGCGGCCGCCGAGCAGGTACTCGACGAGTTCGAGAAGGTCCAGGCGCTCACCGACGAGGCGACCGCCACGCTGGACGAGGCCGCGTCGCGCGTCGCCTCCCTGGTGCGGCGCCTGCACGGCGAGCCCCCGGCCACGGCCGGCGAGTGGGTGACCCGGCTGGCCGAGCTGCGCAGGGCCGAGGGCAACCTCATGACCGTACGGGAGCTGCGCTTCGCCGACGTCGCCCGGGTGGACGAGCTGGCCGCCGGGCTGGAAACCGAGCTCGACGGGGCCGCCCAGCGGGCGGTCGCGTTCCTCTCCGGCGAGGACGCCTTCGGCGGCTTCCGCGAGCAGGTGGACCGGCTGGGCGAGGACGCCGCGACCGTGGCGACCGTGGCGGAGGCCGAGCCGGTCGGCGCGCGGCTCACCGAGCAGGCCGAGGGGCTGGAGATCGTCACCGAGGTCGTCGGGAGCCTCGACATCGCCGACGCCACGACCCGCACGGCGATCCTGGAGCGGATCGGCGAGGTGCTGGGCGGGGTGAACCGCGCGAGGGCCATCCTCGGCGCCCGCAGGGGCGAGCTGCTCGCCGTCGAGGGCCGCGCCCAGTTCGCGGCGGAGTTCTCGCTGCTCGGGCAGGCCGTCGCCGGCGCCCTCGCCATGGCGGACAGCCCCGAACGGTGCGACGAACAGCTCGGGAGGCTGCTGCTTCAACTGGAGAACCTGGAGTACCGGTTCGGCGAGTTCGAGGACTTCCTGGCCCGGCTGACCTCCAAGCGGGAGGACGTCTACGAGGCGTTCTCTTCCCGCAAGCAGGCGCTGCTGGACGAGCGGGCGCGCAGGACCGACCGCCTGGCCGACTCGGCGGAGCGGATCCTCTCCGGTGTGCGGCGGCGGGTCGCGAGCCTGGGGTCGCTCGACGACGTCAACACCTACTTCGCGTCCGACCCGATGGTGGCGAAGCTGCGCGGCGTGTCGGACGAGCTGCGCTCGCTCGGCGACCAGGTGCGCGCCGAGGAGCTGGCGGGGCGGATCAAGGCCGCCCGGCAGGAGGCGGGCCGGGCACTGCGCGACCGCCGGGACCTCTACGGCGACGGCGGCGACACCATACGGCTCGGGGAGCACCGCTTCGCCGTCAGCACCCAGCCGTTCGACCTCACGCTCGTCCCGCACGACGGCCGGATGGCCTTCACCGTGACGGGGACCGACTACCGCTCCCCCGTACGGGACGAGGCGTTCGCCGCGACCAGGCCGTTCTGGAAGCAGTCGCTGGTCTCGGAGTCGCCCGAGGTCTACCGGTCCGAGCACCTGGCCGCCTGGATCCTGTCCGCGGCCGAGCAGGGCCGCGAGGGGCTGTCGCTCGAAGCGCTGCACGCGGCGGCGGTCACCGACGGCGCCCTGCTCACGGTGGTGCGCGGGGTGGCCGAGGCCCGTTACGACGAGGGCTACGAGCGCGGGGTGCACGACCACGACGCCGCGGCGATCCTCGAAGCCCTGCTGCGGCTGCACGCGGGCGGCGCCCTGCTGCGCTACCCGCCCGCGGAGCGCGCGGCGGCCCAGCTGTTCTGGGCGTTCGGCGCGGGCGAGGCGGCGAGGGCCAAGTGGTCGACGCGGGCGGCCTCGCTCGCCAGGGCGCGCGCGACCTTCGGCCGCCTGAGCGGGGCGATCGGGGAGCTGTGCGCGGAGCTGTCGGCCGCCATGACCGGTTTCCTGGACGGCGCGGGCGGCGCCGGCGGCGGGGCCGACCCCGGCCTGGCCGCCGAGTACCTCTTCGAGGAGCTGTCCGGCACGCCGTCCGGCTTCGTCACGGGCGCCGGAGCCCGGGCCCTGCTCACGAGGTTCCGCGAGGCGCTCGGCGGTCCCGGCTCCGCGTCGTACAAGGAGTTCGAGGAGGACCTGCGCGCGCTGGGCGACGACCTGGCCGCCCGGCACCAGCTCGTCGAGGCGTGGCTGGGCTCGCTCCTCGCCGGGGCGACGGCGGACGGAGAGGCCGCGGGCGGGACGGTGGACGAAGGGGCCGCGGGCGGGACGGTGGACGACCTTCCGGAGGCGGTGGCGATCGAGCTGTGCGGCGCCGCGTTCCCCCGCCACGACTCCTCCGCCGCCCTGTCCGCCACCGTCGAAGGCCTGCTCGGCACCCATCCGCGCATCGTGGAACGGCGCCTGCGGCTGCGCCTCGACGAGGTGACCGCCCGCATCCGGCGCTTCCGCGACGAGCGCGTCCCGGCCTTCCGCGCCTACCAGCGGCGGCGCGACGAGCTGGTGTCAGCGGAGCGCCGCCGGCTGCGGCTGGAGGAGTACAAGCCCAAGGTGATGAGCGCGTTCGTGCGCAACCGGCTGCTGGACGAGGTCTACCTGCCGCTGATCGGCGGCAACCTGGCGAAGCAGCTCGGCACGGTCGGCGACGGCAGGCGCACCGACCAGATGGGGCTCCTGCTGCTGATCTCGCCGCCCGGATACGGCAAGACGACGCTGATGGAGTACGTGGCGAGCAGGCTCGGGCTGGTCTTCGTGAAGGTCAACGGCCCCTCGCTCGGGCACGCCGTCACCTCGCTCGACCCGGCCGAGGCGCCGGACGCGACCGCCAGGCAGGAGGTGGAGAAGATCTCCTTCGCGCTGGAGATGGGCAGCAACGTGCTGCTCTACCTGGACGACATCCAGCACACCTCCCCCGAGCTGCTCCAGAAGTTCATCTCCCTGTGCGACGCCCAGCGGCGGATGGAGGGCGTCTGGGACGGCGGCACCCGCACGTACGACCTGCGCGGCAAGCGGTTCGCGGTGTGCATGGCGGGCAACCCGTACACCGAGTCCGGCAGCCGGTTCCGCGTCCCTGACATGCTCGCCAACCGCGCGGACGTGTGGAACCTGGGCGACGTCCTGTCGGGCCGCGAAGACCTGTTCGCGCTGAGCTACATCGAGAACGCGCTGACGTCGAACCCCGTGCTCGCGCCGCTGTCGGCCAGGGAGAGCGGCGACGTGGAGCTGCTGGTGCGGCTGGCCAGGGGCGACCGGTCCGTACGGCCCGACCGGCTCGCCCACCCGTACTCCCCCGTGGAGCTCGACCAGATCGTGGCCGTGCTGCGCGGGCTGCTGCGCGTCCAGGAGGTCGTGCTGGCGGTCAACCGGGCCTACATCGCCTCGGCCGCGCAGTCGGACGCGTCGCGCACCGAGCCGCCGTTCCAGCTCCAGGGCTCCTACCGCGACATGAACAAGCTGGCCGAGCGCGTGCTGCCCGTGACCGACGACACGGAGCTCGCGGCGCTGGTCGACGACCACTACGCGGGCGAGGCGCAGACCCTCACCGGCGGGGCCGAGGCCAACCTGCTCAAGCTCGCCGAGCTCCGCGGCACGATGACCGCCGAGCAGGCGCGGCGCTGGGCCGAGGTCAAGGCGGGGTACCTTCGGGCGCGCGCCCTCGGGGGCCAGGAGGACGACCCGATGAGCAGGGCCGTCGGCGCAGTCGGCCTGCTCGCCGACCGGGTCGGCGCGGTGGAGTCGGCCATCGAACGGGCGGCCAGGAAGCTCGCCGCGCAGGCGTGAGGCGACGTCTTCGCCGCCGGGTTATCGGCGGAGTTCTCCACAGATCGCTTTTCGCTATTAGGGACCAGGAGCGCGCCTGATCGATAATAGAGTTTAAGAAGTTGTCGTCGTGATGGGTGTTGGCGGGCTCACTCCAACCCCCGCCAACCACGACATAAGGCTCATTAGCGGACAGATTAATCTCTACCGGGCGGGGGCATTGATGGCTAGAGTTGCAGGCGTCAGGAATTCGTTTATTTCCGGAACAAGGAGATAGATGGCGCCTCCCCCTGAAGAGCCGCGGCACGAGCCTCCCTTCCCTGACGCCGCCACCTCACCTCACCCCGACACCGCCAAGGAGCTCGCGCGTCAGGCCGAGGAGCTCACCCGGCAGCTGGCGGCGCTCACGGAGACGGTCAGGCGCGAGCACGAGCGGGCGGCCCACCGGGAGCAGGTCATCGACCGGCTGCACGCCGAGAACCAGCAGTTGCGGCACGGGCTCCTCCAGGAGGCGCTGACCCCGGTGAGGGCGGGCCTCTACCGGCTCTACGACACGCTCGTGCGCGAGGGAGCCCGCTGGCAGGCAGACGATCCGCCCTCTCCCGAGCTGGCGGGCCCCCTGCTGTCGGCGCTGGCCGACGAGGTGGCCGAGGTGCTCGGCCGTACGGGCGCCGAGCTCCTCACCGTGGAGCCGGGCGAGGCGTACGACCCCGCCGTCCACCGCCCGGCCCGTACGGCCGTGGTGGGCGCCGGCGCGGACGGGACGGTCGTGGAGGTGCTGACCGAGGGCTTCGCGATGGGCGATCGGGTGCTGCGCAAGGCGTCGGTGGTCGTCGGGCGCGCCGGCGCGCAGGAGGAGGCCGACGGGGGCGAAAAGGGCGAAACGCACGACGACGGTACGGACGGCGGCACGAAAAAGGAGAGCGAGTAGGCGATGGCTGTTCACGGGATCGACCTCGGCACGACGTATTCCTGCATCGCCTCTGTGGACGACGTCGGACGGCCGACGGTGCTGCGCAATCTCGAAGGCACCGACACCACTCCATCGGTGGTGTTCTTCGAGTCCCCCGACAACGTCGTGGTGGGCGCCACCGCCAAGGACAGCGCCGTGCTCGAACCCGATCTCGTCGTCAGCCGGATAAAACGAGATATGGGACACGACGTGCCGCGCGTCAGGCACGGCAGGCCGTACACGCCGGAGGAGATCTCCGCCTTCATCCTGCGCAAGCTGGCCGACGACGCGCAGACCGCGACCGGCGAGACGGTCGAGGACGTGGTGGTCACCGTACCGGCCTACTTCGGCGCGGCCGAGCGCGACGCGACCAGGAAGGCCGGGCACATCGCCGGGCTCAACGTCATCGACATCGTCTCCGAGCCCATCGCCGCGGCGATCACCTACGGCGTGCTCAACCCCGGCCAGGACCACACGATCCTGGTGTACGACCTCGGCGGCGGCACCTTCGACACCACGGTGATCACCCTGCACGGCGGGAACATCGAGGTGGTCTGCACCGACGGCGACCACGAGCTGGGCGGCGCCGACTGGGACGACCGGCTGGTGGAGCACCTGGCCGAGCGGTTCCAGGCCGAGCACCCCGACGCGGGGAGCCCTCTGCTCGACAAGCAGTCCGAGCAGCAGCTGCGCCGCGACGCCGAGGATCTCAAGAAGACGCTGTCCACGCGCACGCAGCACACCGTCCGCGTCGTGCACGAGGGCAGGGTGGCCAAGGTGGAGCTGACCCGCGAGGCGCTCACGGAGCTGACCCGCGACCTGCTCGACCGCACGGTGGAGATCACCCGGCGGACGATGGAGACGGCGGCGGTCAAGGGCGTGCGGGAGTACGACCACCTGGTGCTGGTGGGCGGCTCCACCAAGATGCCCGCGGTGACCGAGGTCCTGCAGAAGGAGTTCCAGCTCACCCCCCGCCTCCAGGACCCCGACCTCGCGGTGGCCAAGGGCGCGGCGCTGTACGCGTTCGAGGAGACCTACCGGCGGCTGCTGCTGTCGGGCGAGCGCGAGCAGGCGGAGGACATGGCCGCACGGGCGGGCCTGTCGGCCGACCAGCAGGAACAGATGGCCGCGCGGACCATCAAGACGGTCGCCTCCCGCGCCTTCGGGATCATCGTCACCGACAAGGAGTCCCGGCGGCGCAGCGTCGAGCATCTCGTCCACGCCAACGACGCGCTCCCGGCCGCGGTGACGCAGGAGTTCTACACCATCGACCAGGGCCAGACCGGCGTCACCATCGAGGTCATGGAGCAGGCGGGCCAGGCGGAGTCCGACGAGCCGGACGACAACGGCCTGATCGCCGAGGGCGTGCTGAAGATCCCGCCGGGCAAGCCCTCCGGGTGGCCGATCGAGGTGACGTTCGCGCTCGACACCTCCGGCCTGCTGCAGGTGACCTCCCGCGAGCGGGAGACGGGCGAGGAGCTGGAGCTGCGCGTCCAGATCGGCGGCATGTCAGAGGAGGAGGTGGCCGAGTCACGGGCCGCCCTGTCCCGCGTCCAGGTCAGCTAGCCGGGCGGCCGCATGGCCTTCGACGAGCAGCGGTACACCCGCGAGGTGCTGGAGCCCGCGCGCGAGGCGGGCGGGCTCCCGCCTGAGGACCTGCGGGTCCGCTACCAGCTGCGCGAGGCGATGACCGCGGCCGAGGTGGCGGAGACGGTCAAGCAGGTGCGCCAGTGCTGGCGGCGCGCGCGGGGCATGCTGAAGTACAAGCGGCTGGCCGACCGGCTGGAGGCCGACCACGCCCGGTTCGCCCCGATCTTCTCGGCCGCCGCCGAGGGCGACCTGTCGCCGTTCCGCGCGGCGCTGGGCGAGTCGGAGCGCCGGGCCGCGCGCAGGCTCGCCGACGCCCGCGGCCGGCTCGACGACGCGGCCGGCCGGCTGCGCATGCTCTCGCCCGCGCTGCTGGCGACGATCGCCCGGTCGAGCGGCGTCAGCCAGGAGGAGGCCGTGCGCCTGGCCGCCGAGCGGTCGATCGAGGTCCGCGAGCCCGACGCGCTGCCCGAGGCCGCGCCGTACCCCGGGTACGGCAAGGCGCGCGAGGCGCTCGACACTCTGGGGCTGAGCCATCTGGGCCGTTTCGTCTTCGGCGACCGCTGCGCGGACATGAGGGTGCTGGACGGCTTCTCGGTGCCGGGCGCGGGCTCGGTGCGGGACGCGCTCGGGGAGGTCGAGCGGCGATGGGCCTCCCGCACCAGAGGCCCGTGGACGATCAGCGCCGACACCGTGCTGGCCGCCCTGCGCAACTCCCCCGACCCGGCCGTCCTGATCCGGTACGACATCGTCTCCCGCCTGCGCGAGCGGATCCGCGAGCATCCGTACGACGACACGCTCCTGCGGCACGCGACGACCGAGCTCGATCTGGCCCCCGGTGACGCCCGTCGTTTGATCTTCGCCGTTCGCGGGGAGGGCGGCGTCGCCGGCGGGGCGTCCGCGCGGCTGCGCGAGCTGGTCGACGCCGGGGAGATCCACGCGGCGGCCGACTTCGCCGACGCGCTCGGCCCCGGCGCGCTCACCGGCGAGGCGGCGGAGCTCGCGACCGAGGTCAGGGCCAGGCTGGCGCGAGCCGTACAGCTCAGGGACCGCGCGCGGGCCGCCCTCGATCCCGACGACGCGTGGCTCGCGCTGCGGGACGCGCTCCAGCGGGTGCCCGACCTGCCCGGCGCGTCCGAGCTGCTCGTACGGCTGGCGCCCCACCCCGCGCGCGCCGTGCGGGCGAACCTCCATGACGAGGGGGTGAGCCTGGTATGGCAGCCCTCGCCCTCCCGGGCCGGCCGCGTCGTGTACGACGTGTACAGAAACGGCGTCCCGCTGGAGACCACCGAGCGGCCGTCCGCGCGCGACGAGGCGCCGCCGGTCAACACTCCGGTCACCTACTCGGTGATGGCGCGACGGGACGAGGCCGTGTCCATGCCGGCGGCGGCGGCCCCGGTCATCGTGCGGCCCGAGCCGCGCGACATCCGGGTGACGGCGGGCGACGGCGTGGTGTCGGGCCGGTGGTCCCTGCCCCCCGAGGCCACGCGGGTGGTGGTGACCCGCGACGGGCGGGCGCTGGCCGCCGACGACACCGGGTTCCGCGACCGGGACGTGGTCAACGGCACGAGCCACACCTACGTCGTCTCGGCCGCCTACCCGGGCCCGGACGGCGAGGTGGTCACCCCCGGCGTGCGGCACACCGTGACCCCGCGGGGACGCCCCCGGCCGGTCGGCGAGTTCACCCTCCGCCGCGACCCCACGGCCCCCGGCACGTTGCTCGTGCGGTACGAGGAGCCGCCGGACGGGGTCCTGGAGATCGTGGCGCTGGACGCGGCGCCGCCGTGGCCCGTGGGCACCACGCTGTCGCTCGCCGAGCTGCGCGCCGCCAGCCGTACGATCCCGGCCATTCCCACCCGGGAAGGCCAGGCCATCCGTCCGGGAGGCAGCCCCGGCGTGCTCCTCGCGGTCACAGTGGCCGGGGAGCTGGCCACGATCGGCGCGCACGCCGACCACGTGAACCTGGCGCCCCCGACCCGCCTCACCGCGCAGCGACGCGGCGTCACCGTCTACGTCGGTTTCGTCTGGCCGCCGGACGTGCCGGAGGTGGAGGTGCGCTGGAGCGGGCACAGCATGATCGTCAACTCCGCCGCCTACCGCGCGCAGGGCGGCGTCCGGCTGGAGGTCCCCGAGGGTGAGCCCGTCACCGTCGAGGTCGCGCCCACGTCCCTCATTCATGGCGAGCGCCTGCGCGGCCCCGCCGTCAGCCTGCGGCTGGACGGGCACGTCCCGGTCCACTACGACCTCAGCCAGCAGGGGCCGGCGTGGCGGCGGTCGGTGGTGGTCGACGTGACCGCCGACCGGCCCGTACGCCTGCGCCGCCTCGTCCTGGTGCTCAAGCCCGGCCTCGTCCAGCCCAAATCCGCCGACGACGGCGTGCTGCTGGACGAATGGACCGACCTGGACGTGCCCGCCCGCCTGACCGTCCCAGCGCCCCGGCAGGCGAAGCCGTACTGGCTGCGCTGCTTCGCCTTCGCCGACGGCCCACCGGACGGCGCGCTCGGCACGTCCGGCACGTCCGGCGGGGCTCAAGCACCGGGCGGCGACGTGGCCCTGATCGACCCGCCGGTCCGGCGAATGAAGGTGGGATGAGCCCTTGGAGATCACCTGCCCGTTCTGCTTCGCCCGGCTGGACCGCAACCGCATCGCGTTCCGCTGCGCCGGCAGGGCCGGGCGCGGCGGCGGCTGCGAGGCACGGCTGGACGAGACCCTGGCCGAGTACCTCGGCTCCCCCGCCGCCGCGTCCCTGCCCCCGGTCTTCTCCGTGCGCAGGCCCGGGCGCCGCGCCGACTGCCCCGACTGCGGGCGGTCCACCGGGTGGCGGGCGTGCCCCGAGTGCCACAACCGGCTGCCCGCCGAGTACTGCGCGAACCCCGGCAGGATCGTCGCGCTGGTCGGGGCCAAGGGGTCGGGCAAGAGCACCTACATCGCGGTGCTGCTGCACGAGCTGACCAACCGGGTCGGGGCGGAGCTGGACGCCTCGCTGGTCGCCTGCGACGACCGCACGATCGCCCGCTACAAGCAGGACTTCGCCCGCCCGCTCTACGGCGAGCAGCGGCTGCTCAGCACCACGCGCCCCGCCGCGACCGAGCCGCGCGACCCGCTCGTGTACCTGCTCACCCGCACGGTGGCGGGGCGCCTGCGCACGAGGACGATGTCGCTGACCCTGGTGCTCTTCGACACCGCCGGCGAGGACCTCAGGAGCCGGGAGTCCACCGAGACGCACCTGCGCTACCTCAACGCGGCGGACGCGATCATCTTCCTGGTCGACCCGGTGGAGCTGCCGGGGGCCAAGGCGTCGCTGAGCGGACCGGCCCAGGCGGGGAGCGGCGTCAACGCGGGCGACCCCGACAGCGACCCGATCAACGTCATCAGCCGGGTGACCGAGCTGCTGCGGGACCGTTCGGGGTCCGGGCGGCTGAAGGTGCCGGTCGCGGTGGCGCTCAGCAAGATCGACGCGCTGCAGGAGGGCATGGACACGCAGTCGGCGCTGCACCGCGCGCGAACGCCGTCCGGCACGCTCGACCTGGACGACAGGGAGGCGGTCCACGAGCAGGTCAGGGCCCTGCTGGACGAGTGGCAGGCGGGGATGGTCGACCGTTACCTGCGTCAGCACTTCGCCGACTTCGCGCTGTTCGGGCTCTCGGCCCTGGGCGGGGTCCCCGGACGCGACGCGGTCGGCCCCGGAGGCATCCGCCCCTACCGGGTCGAGGACCCGCTGCTGTGGCTCCTGTACAGATTCGGCATGCTCACCGGAGCCCGCAGATGACGGCCCCGTGTCTGGGTCTTCGGACTAGGGGGCTCGGGGTGCTTGACGGTGGGCGGGGGTGAGGGGTGGTGGCGTGGCAGTTGCACTACACCTCAGAGGCGGCCGGGCCGTCCGGGCGCGCCGGGTTCCAGTTCGTCGCCGAGTCGCCGGGGCTCCCTCCAGGCCTCGCGGGCAAGGTCGCCGCCTACCTCGCCTACAAGCCCCCGCCGGACGCCCCGCTCGCCCCGACCCCCGCGCAGGTCGCCGAGCTTCCCATCGCCCTGGCGTACGGCACGCTGGGCGAGCTGAGCGTGCTCACCCGCTGCGTCTACCTCGGCCAGGACTACTCCGGCCGGTACGGCAACTTCCTCGGCCACGCCGTCGTCGCCGCCCCCGGGGAGCTGACGGGGCTGCGGCCGGTCGAGTTCTGGCAGGCGTCCCTGTGGTCGGACGTCCCCGCGCCTCCCGGTACGGCCCTGCCCGAGCTCGCCGACCCGCTGCCCGGCGACCGTGTGGACCCCGAGTCGCTCGCCGCCTGGCTCGCGCGCGGGGGCGAGGCCGCCTACACGCGGCTCGGCGTCCTGCTTGAGATCGTCGGGACGGCGCTCTCGCGGGGGCACGGCCGCCTCCTGCTGGTCTCCGCCGACGTGGAGGAGATCGTGCGGTGGATCGGGGTCATCTCGTACTCCCTGCCGTGGCCGGTGGCGGCCCGCCTGCCGTTCCTGACCTACAGCGCCGATCCCGCCACCGCCCCGTACGTGATCGTGGGCACGACCCCGGACGTCTGGATTCCCTCCGACCTCGACGCCGCCGTCGTACGGCTGGACGATCCCCCGGACGCGCCCCCCTCTCCCGGCCGCTTCGCCCGTACGGTGACGGACTGCTGGCGGCGGTCGGACCTGGCGGGAATCGACGCGATAAGCGAGCTCGGAGCCCTGGACGAACAGCCTGACCACGACGCGTTCGAACCCGAGACGAGTGCGGCGCTGCTGGCGTTCTGCCGGGGGGATCCAAGTGTGACCGCCGAGGAGCAGACGGCGATCGCCCGCACGCTCTCCGCGGACCTTCCAGAATGGCTGTGGCACGACCTCGGGCGGATGTCCGGCCACATGGGCTTCGAGCTCGCCTCGGCCGTCCGCGACCTCGCGCCGGTCGACACCGCCGAACGCTGCGCCGCGCGGTGCGCCGTACTGGCCCTGCGCGACCCCACCCTGCCCCCGCCCCGGCCCGCGCTACGACCGGACACCAGGGACGCGCTCCACCGCGAGGCCGCACGCGCGCTCGCCGCCGCACGCGACCTGGACGAGCTCGCGCGTGCTACGCGCGTCGCCCACGCGGTCGGAGCGCCCGTGACCGGCGCCGACCTCGGGGCCGCCACGCGCGCGCTGGTCCGCGACGGAAGGGGCGACCTTGGGTCACTGCTGGAACGGATCCCGGCGGACCTGCGCGAAGCGGCGCTCGCCGGGGCGATCACCGGGATCGAGGAATCGGCGGCCGGAATCCGCCAGAGCATGCTGTCGGACGCGGTGTGCGGGTTGCTGGAGCCGCGCGACCTGTCGCACGCGCCGCGCACGGGGACGGCGGTGGTGCTCTTCCTCGTAGGGCGCGAGCGCATCTCGCGGATCGACGCGACGGTCATGCTGATCAGGCTGGGCTCCGGCGTGCACGACGACCTGTCGACGGACCGCGACGCGGCCCTGCTGTCGGTCTGGGAGGCCCCGCCCGGCATCGCCGAATGCTCAGCGCTGGTCGGCAGGCTCGGGAACGCCTTGAGCGTCTCGCCGCACCTCAGCGACCTGCCGATCCGTACGTTCCTGGCGGCGGGCTTCGAGGACCCCGAGGTGGTGCGGCTCGCCGAGCTGGTCCGCGACACCGTGCCCGGGTACCCCGCCACGGACGCCGAGGTGGTGCTCCTGGCGACGGGGGTCGGCGAGGCCGCCCGGCCCCGGGACGCGGCGGCGCTGCTTCAGCGGCTGGAGGGCCTCGGCCAGGACGCGGACGAGGAGCTGCTCCGCGAGGCGGTGGCCGCCGCCGCACGCGCGCTGACCCGGCGGGATCCGAGGTTCAGGGCCGCGGTGGTCAAGGAGTCGCCGCAGGCCGGGCGAGCCGGGCTGACGCGCGCCTGGCTGGACGGCCGCAGGGGCCGCGACGAGCAGCTGGCCCTGCTGGAGGTCGCGGTCCGGCTCCACCTGGCGGCGGTGACCGTGCCTGACCTGGACGCCTGGGCGCGGTCGCAGCTCAGCAGCTGGTCGCTGTTCGGGTCGGTGGAGTCGCACTTCAAGCACGACACCGAGCTTGCGGCCGGCCTGAGGGAAATGGCCAAGGGACGCCGCGGCCCCCCATGGAAACGAGAGGCCCGCTGATGCCTCTCCCCCACCCACACGGTCGGTCCCCTCTCCCTCACCCAGACGGTCGGTCCCCTCTTCCCCACCGGCACGGTCGGTTCCCTTTCCCCCACCGGCACGGGACCCGCACGCCGCTCCCCGGCGCCTCGTCCGTGAAGCGGGAGGGGTGCTGATGCCGCTCGTCGCCGTGTTCTTGATCGCGTTATGGGTCGCGTGCATGTATTTCGGGTTCCTGTACGGGTTCCCGATCGTGTGCGCGCTGACGTTGGTCGCGGCCACGCTGGCGGGGACCGGACACTACTTCCTGCGTGCCGGGCGGGTGCTGTTTCCCACGACGGCGAGCGGAGCGTCCCCCGCGGTCCCGGGAACGGGGGACGAGAAACGGGATCCCACCTACCGGCAATACCTCTTCAGTCAGGGGTCGCTGGACTGGTGGCAGATCCTCCGATCCGCCGTCCCCGCGATCGCCGAGGCCGCCAGAACGGCGGTGAGCACGGTGACGCGGCGGCTGATGACGAACGTCCAGGGCTTCTTCCTGTTCCCCGTCTGGCTGGCCGTCGTGGCCGGGCTCGGGCTGGCGGTGATCCCGCTCGCGGCCGTCGCGCTGGCGTTCACCTCCGCGTACGCACTGGTGGTCGTGGCGGGGATGCTGGTGTGGGTCGTCTGCGTGCTGCTACTGCTCGGCGTGGAGCAGGTCTTCATGCGGGCGCGGCGGATCCTGCAGACCTGCCCGCACCCCGGGTGCTACGCCCGCATCGCGCTGCCCGAGTACGCGTGCCCGACCTGCGGCGAGCGGCACCGGCGCCTGACGCCGAACCGCGATGGTGCGTTCAGGCACGTGTGCCGGTGCGGCACGCGGCTGCCCACCGCGATCGTGCTCGGCCGCTTCCGCCTCCAGGCGTACTGCCCCGTCTGCGAGCGCGCCCTGCCGCATCGGATCGGACGCGCCAGGATCGAGCCCCTGCCGTTCGTCGGCGGTCCCGACGCGGGCAAGACGACCTTCATGGTGCTCGCGATCAACGCCCTCCACGGCGTGGTGAAGGACGCCAGAGGCCGCGCCGGCTTCGTGGTCCAAGGCGACGAGATGGCGTTCGCCCGGTTCCGCCGAGAGCTGCGGCTGGGAAGGGTGTCCAAGACCACGACCGCGGCGCCGTCCGCGACGATGGTGGACATCACGCTGCCCGGCTCCAGGACCCGCAGCGGGAACCGCATCCTGTACCTCTTCGACCCCTCCGGTGAGGGCTTCACCGGGGCCACGCAGGTCGAGGCGATGAGCTACCTGGCCCACGGCGAGGCGATGCTCATCGTCGTGGACCCGTTCGCGCTCCCACTCGTACAGGAGAGCCTGTCGGCCGCCGAACGCCAGTCCCTCGAAGCCGCCGGTGTCGTGCTCTCCGCCGAGGATCCCTCCGACACCTTCCAGCGGGTCAGGAACGAGCTTGCCGCGCGCGCGGACGGCGGGCGGCAGAAACGGGTCGCCGTGGTGGTCACCAAGGCCGACCTGCTCCGAGGCACCGACGTGGGACGCGACGCCGACCGGCTGCCCGCCTGGTTCGACGGCGTGGGGCTGGGCAACATGGTCCGCGACCTGGCCAGGACGGCCGGCGAGGTGCGCTACCTCGCCTCCGGTCTTCCCGCCGACGAGCGCGCGATCGGCCGCCTGCTGGCCTGGCTCACCGGCCTGCCCGTGACGAACGGGCTGTCGCCGAACGGCTCATCCCCGATCGAGCATGGGGACGAGGACATGGAGAGCGATCTCAGCATGGCCGACCTGCGGCGGCCGTGGGCGGCAAGGAAGGGCGGCGAAGGCAAGGCGCCGATCAGTTACCGGCTCTTCCGATGGTCGATTTTCGGCACCTCAGCCCTTCTCAGCGCCGCCGCCCTGGCCCTACTCACCCTGCGCGCCTTCTCCCTGCTCAAAGGCTACATAGGCGCCTAGTGGCGGTGCCGTCCGACTGGGCTCGTCTGCTGGTCCGGTCTCGATCTCATCCAGCCCTTTGTGGGCACAATCCCGGCTGGGACGTCTACTCGTTGAACGTCGTGGTTTTGAAGCCCCGCAGGGACGTCTGCCATCGCATGGGGGAAGACGGTAGCGCGGACGTCGGGGTTCCTACTGTCACGGACGGCGACGTACAGCCAATCGACGCGTTTTCGCCCCATGGGCGAAGATTCGGCCGCTTCCAGCCGTACCCGCTGGCGCCACCGATGTTCCCTTGGGGTGAACCTGCCACCTTGCGCGTATCGCACACGCTCGCCATAACCGACAGATCAGCGCACGCCAGCCTCCCAGCAAAGCTTACTTACGTTGGACAAATTCCACAGTCGACCTTATCGAGAGAATAAGGATGAATTTATCATCTCGGACATTTGCCAATTACAAGAATCGGGTTGCGAGGTTATCGAGCATGTGAAAACATTCGTACAGGCTTTCGAATTAACGGGGGGTGATCGCGGGTGGCGGATGTCTACGACTTCAGCCGATCCCGGTCCCAGCCGCCGTCGCATCCGGGTTCTGGGTCGGGTGGCGGTGGCGTGCTTGGCCCTGAGTGGTGGGCGGCGGTGGTGGCGCGTTCCTCGCGCTGGTCCTGCAACGGTTCCTCCGCGCTCGACCCAGACCCTCCAAGTGACCCGCATACCGAGAACCCGGACGAATTGAACCCGCATGACAAGAACCCCAAGAAAGGCCCCCATGATCTGACCTCCCATGCCGAGAACCCAATTGCGGAGAGGCCGAATGCGGACGAGCCAAATACGGAGGGGCTATATGCGGAGAGCCCCTATGGCCTGGCCCCGCATGGCCTGAGCCTGTGTGACCTGGGTTCGGCCGAAGCCGGTATCGGTATGCGTCCCGGTGCCGGCCCCTGCCCTGCTTCCGGCGCCGACGCGGGCCTGGACGCGGGCGCTGGGAGTGCCGGGTCTGCCCGTGCCGGTTACTGGGCCAGTGGCAGCGACCGTGCGAATGCCGGTGGCCTTGCGAGCCCGACCCCGAGTCCGAGTGCCAGTGCGGGTGTGGCGGCTGCAGCTGACCAGACGTCGGATGCTGGAGGTCTGAGGACCGGGAGTGGTCATGCCGGTTCGTTCGGTGCCGCTGACCAACTCGGTGATCCTGCGGTTGACCAGCTCGGCGACCCGGCGGATGGACGGGGTGGTGCCCGGGCGGGTGAGCCGGGAGGTGCCCGGCCGAGTGAGCCGAGCGAGTCGGCTGAGCCGGGTGGTGCCGGGGCGGGTGGTCGCGATGGCGGCCCGGCGTCGTGGGTGTTGGTGGGGTGTGTGCGGGAGGCTGCGGAGGCGCTCGCGGTGGCACCTGTCCCCGAGTCACCGGCGATCTGCCTGGCCGAGGTGGAGGATCTGGTGTTCGCGCGGGATCGATTGATCTCGGCGATAGCGGGCCGGGTGGGTCGGGTGCACGCGGCAGGTGAGGCCCGTAGCCGGGGGCATGCCTCGACCAAGACGTGGTTGCGGTCGGGCTGTGGGATGAGCATGGCCGGGGCGGGGCGTCTGGTCGGGCTGGCGGTGGAGTTGGCGCGCCTGCCGGTGGTGCGGGAGCGGTTCGCCTCGGGGGTGTTGGCCGAGGGGATGGTGTCGGCGATCTGTGCGGCGACCGGTGTGTTGAGTGATGAGCAGGCGCGGGTGGCGGAGCCGATTT
>NZ_JBFBIK010000041.1:28277-58781 GCF_040685555.1 Sphaerisporangium sp. NPDC088356 | reverse complement strand
TCTTCCGCGCGGCGGAGGAGCTCGGCATCGACCTGTCCCGGCGCGAGCCGAGCAGTGTCGAAGAGGTCTGATTTTCAAGCGAGGGGATAAGAAGTGCTCGACGTCAACTTCTTCGACGAGCTGCGAATCGGTCTCGCCACGGCCGACGATATCCGTCAGTGGTCGCACGGCGAGGTTAAGAAGCCCGAGACCATCAACTACCGCACCCTGAAGCCGGAAAAGGACGGGCTCTTCTGCGAGAAGATCTTCGGCCCCACCCGCGACTGGGAGTGCTACTGCGGCAAGTACAAGCGCGTCCGCTTCAAGGGCATCATCTGTGAGCGCTGTGGCGTCGAGGTGACTCGCGCCAAGGTGCGGCGTGAGCGGATGGGCCACATCGAGCTGGCCGCTCCGGTCACCCACATCTGGTACTTCAAGGGCGTCCCGTCGCGCCTCGGGTACCTGCTGGACCTGGCCCCGAAGGACCTCGAGAAGGTCATCTACTTCGCGGCCTACATGATCACGTATGTCGACACCGAGATGCGTGCTCGTGACCTGCCGTCGCTGGAGGCGAAGATCTCCGTCGAGCGGCAGCACATCGAGCAGCGTCGCGACGCCGACATCGAGGCCCGGCAGAAGAAGCTCGAGGCCGACCTGGCCGAGCTGGAGGCCGCCGGAGCCAAGGGCGACCAGCGCCGCAAGGTGCGCGAGGGTGCCGACCGCGAGATGCGTCAGCTCCGCGACCGCACCCAGCGCGAGCTCGACCGCCTGGAAGAGGTCTGGAGCCGGTTCAAGAACCTCAAGGTCCAGGACCTCGAAGGTGACGAGCTGCTCTACCGCGAGATGCGCGACCGTTTCGGCCGCTACTTCCGCGGTGGCATGGGCGCCCAGGCCATCCAGGAGCGCCTGAACAACTTCGACCTGGCCGCCGAGGCCGAGTCGCTGCGCGAGACCATCCGCAGCGGCAAGGGTCAGAAGAAGGCTCGCGCGCTGAAGCGGCTGAAGGTCGTGTCCGCGTTCCTCACGACGCGCAACTCGCCCAACGGCATGGTCCTCGACTGCATCCCGGTCATCCCGCCGGACCTGCGCCCGATGGTGCAGCTCGACGGTGGCCGGTTCGCGACCTCGGACCTCAACGACCTGTACCGCCGGGTCATCAACCGGAACAACCGCCTCAAGCGGCTTCTGGACCTCGGCGCGCCCGAGATCATCGTCAACAACGAGAAGCGGATGCTGCAGGAGGCCGTCGACGCGCTGTTCGACAACGGCCGCCGCGGCCGTCCGGTCACCGGACCTGGCAACCGTCCGCTGAAGTCGCTGTCCGACATGCTCAAGGGCAAGCAGGGCCGTTTCCGGCAGAACCTCCTCGGCAAGCGTGTCGACTACTCCGGCCGTTCGGTCATCGTCGTCGGCCCGCAGCTGAAGCTGCACCAGTGCGGCCTGCCCAAGCAGATGGCGCTGGAGCTCTTCAAGCCGTTCGTGATGAAGCGCCTGGTCGACCTGAACCACGCGCAGAACATCAAGTCGGCGAAGCGCATGGTCGAGCGTGCCAGGCCGGTCGTGTGGGACGTGCTCGAAGAGGTCATCACCGAGCACCCGGTGCTGCTCAACCGCGCGCCGACCCTGCACCGCCTCGGCATCCAGGCCTTCGAGCCGCAGCTCGTCGAGGGCAAGGCGATCCAGATCCACCCGCTCGTCTGCACCGCGTTCAACGCGGACTTCGACGGCGACCAGATGGCGGTCCACCTGCCGCTGTCGGCGGAGGCCCAGGCCGAGGCACGCATCCTGATGCTCTCGACCAACAACATCCTCAAGCCGGCCGATGGCAAGCCCGTGACCATGCCCACCCAGGACATGATCATCGGTCTCTACTGGCTGACCACCCAGCTTGACGGCGCTGAGGGCGAGGGCCGGGTCTTCGGCTCGGTGTCCGAGGCGCTCATGGCCTACGACCGGCGCGAGCTGAACATCCAGGCCAAGATCCAGGTCCGCGTCAAGGACGTCCCGCCGCCGCGGGGCTGGCAGGCGCCCGAGGGCTGGGAGGCCGGCGAGGCCTACCGCCTGGAGTCCACCCTGGGCCGGTGCCTGTTCAACCAGACGCTGCCCGACAACTACCCGTTCGTGAACTCGCAGATCGGGAAGAAGCAGCTCTCGACGATCGTCAACGAGCTCGCTGAGAAGTACCCGAAGGTCGAGGTCGCGACCGCTCTGGACGCGCTCAAGGACGCGGGCTTCCACTGGGCGACCCGCTCCGGCGTCACGATCTCCATCGACGACGTCGTCGCGCCGCCGAACAAGGCCGCGATCATGGAGTCGTACGAGCGGAGGGCCGACAAGGTCCAGCGCGAGTACGAGCGCGGTCTGATCACCGACGAGGAGCGCCGTCAGGAGCTCATCGAGATCTGGACGCACGCTACGGCGGACGTCGAGACCGACATGGTGAACGCCTTCCCGGCGACCAACTCCGTCTGGATGATGGTCAACTCCGGCGCCCGAGGCAACAAGATGCAGGTCCGTCAGATCGCGGGTATCCGTGGTCTGGTGTCCAACACCAAGGGTGAGACGATCCCGCGGCCGATCAAGTCCTCCTTCCGTGAGGGCCTGTCGGTGCTGGAGTACTTCATCTCCACCCACGGACAGCGGAAGGGCCTCGCGGACACCGCTCTGCGTACCGCCGACTCGGGTTACCTGACCCGTCGTCTGGTGGACGTCGCGCAGGACGTCATCGTCCGTGAGATCGACTGTGGCACCGACCGCGGCGTCCCGCTGCACGTCGGCGAGCGCGACTCGTCCGGCAACCTCGTCAAGGCGGAGAACGCCGAGAGCAACGTGCACGGCCGCATCCTGGCCGAGGACGTCGAGGTGGACGGCAAGATCATCGCTACGGCGGGTATCGACATCACCGATATCACCGTCACCGCGCTGGTCGAGGCCGGCATCGAGACCGTCCGCACGCGCAGCGCGCTGGTGTGCGAGGCCAAGATCGGTGTCTGCGCCACCTGCTACGGCCGCTCGCTGGCGACCGGCAAGCTGGTGGACGTCGGCGAGGCCGTCGGCATCATCGCGGCCCAGTCGATCGGTGAGCCCGGCACGCAGCTGACGATGCGCACCTTCCACACCGGTGGTGTGGCGGGCGCAGACATCACCCACGGTCTGCCCCGTGTGCAGGAGCTGTTCGAGGCGCGCGTCCCCAAGGGTGTCGCCCCGATCAGCGAGGCCGACGGCCGCGTGCGCATTGACGAGACCGACAAGACCCGCAAGATCGTCATCACCCCGGACGACGGCTCCGACGAGATCGCCTACCCGGTGTCGATGCGGTCGCGCCTGCTGGTCAGCGATGGCCAGCGAGTGACGGTGGGCCAGCAGCTCATCGCCGGTGCGGTCAACCCCAACGAGGTGCTGCGCATCCTCGGCCCCCGGGCCGTGCAGCTCCACCTGGTGGCCGAGGTCCAGCAGGTGTACCGCTCGCAGGGTGTGTCGATCCACGACAAGCACATCGAGATCATCGTGCGGCAGATGCTCAAGCGCGTGAATGTGCTCGAGTCGGGTGACACCGATCTGCTGCCCGGCGAGCTCGTCGAGCGGCCGCGCTTCGAGATGGTCAACCGCGAGGTCGTCGCCGAGGGCGGTACCCCCGCCTCCGGCCGTCCGGTCCTCATGGGCATCACCAAGGCCTCGCTCGCGACCGAGTCGTGGCTGTCGGCGGCGTCCTTCCAGGAGACCACGCGGGTGCTCACCGACGCGGCGATCCACGCCAAGTCGGACTCCCTGCTCGGTCTCAAGGAGAACGTCATCATCGGAAAGCTCATCCCGGCGGGTACGGGCATGTCCCAGTACCGCAACATCCGGGTCGAGCCCACCGAGGAGGCCAAGGCGGCGATGTACACCGTCGGCGGCTACGACGGCTCCGCGACCGACTACACCTTCGGCACGGGCAGCGGCGAAGCCGTCCCGCTGGAGGAGTACGACTTCGGTCAGTACAACCGCTAGCGGCCCGGCCGGCATCGCCGGCCGGTCCCGGCACCGAGCGGACGAGGGGCGCGCGTTTCCCGGAAGGGGAGCGGGCGCCCCTCGCGGCGTCTCCGGGCCTGTGGCCGGTCGCCGGCCGCCCGGGAGGCCGGCGCGAGAGTGGGCTCCTCGCGTACGACGCCGGGGACCCCCACGCCGGCGACGGGGGAGGGGCGACAACGGGAAACCGTCGATAGAAGTCCCCGGGTGCCGGTAAACTTGACGGGAGCCTGATAGCGGTCGGCGGGAAACCGGCCGCGGGACCACGACACGCCCCGAAGCCGCCCACATGAGCGGATCGGCGCAACCGTTTTGACGTGTTGCGATGGGCTAGGTAGTCTTGCCCTTCGTGCCCGTGGCTTCATGGGCTCACATGCGTGCGCTTCAAGGCCTCCACGGAGGCCGGATGGACGCCGCATGATCTCCTTCATTGGTCAGGCCATCGTCTGGCGCAGTGCGGCAAAGATCGCGACACGCCCGAACGCGTGGGTCGGAGCCGAAGGAAAAACAGCAGGTCATGACACCGGCAGAGCCTGCGAAACGCACGACTTTTCGAATTACCGGCCAAGCATGAACGGAGACGCGGTGCCCACGATTCAGCAGCTGGTCCGCAAGGGCCGCCAGGACAAGGTCAGTAAGACCAAGACCCCGGCGCTCAAGGGGAGCCCCCAGCGACGCGGCGTTTGCACGCGCGTGTACACGACGACCCCCAAGAAGCCGAACTCCGCCCTCCGCAAGGTGGCGCGTGTCCGGCTCACCAACGGCATCGAGGTGACGGCCTACATCCCTGGTGTCGGTCACAACCTTCAGGAGCACTCCATCGTGCTCGTGCGTGGCGGTCGTGTGAAGGACCTGCCGGGTGTTCGATACAAGATCATCCGCGGTTCGCTGGACACCCAGGGCGTCCGCAACCGCAAGCAGGCCCGCAGCCGTTACGGCGCGAAGAAGGAGAAGAGCTGACATGCCGCGCAAGGGTCCCGCTGGGCGCCGACAGCTTGTCGCAGACCCGGTGTTCAACTCACCGCTGGTCACCGCGCTCATCAACAAGGTGCTTCTGAACGGCAAGCGATCGCTCGCCCAGTCGATCGTCTACGACGCCCTCGAGGGCTGCAAGGACAAGTCGGGCAACGACCCGGTCGTCACGCTGAAGCGCGCTCTCGACAACGTCAAGCCCACTCTTGAGGTGCGCAGCCGCCGTGTCGGTGGCGCCACCTACCAGGTGCCGGTCGAGGTGCGCGCGGCGCGCAGCACCACCCTGGCGCTCCGCTGGCTGGTGCAGTACTCCCGCGCCCGCCGCGAGAAGACCATGACCGAGCGGCTGATGAACGAGCTGCTCGACGCGAGCAACGGCCTCGGCGCCAGCGTCAAGCGGCGTGAGGACACGCACAAGATGGCCGAGTCCAACAAGGCCTTCGCCCACTACCGCTGGTAACCCCAGCGGCGACGACGAGACGACGAGGACGCGAGAGAAGTGGCGACAACGACCGCTCTTGACCTGGCCAGGGTCCGCAACATTGGGATCATGGCCCACATCGACGCGGGCAAAACCACCACGACCGAGCGCATCCTGTTCTACACCGGTATCAACTACAAGATCGGTGAAGTCCACGAGGGCGCTGCCACGATGGACTGGATGGAGCAGGAGCAGGAGCGCGGCATCACCATCACCTCCGCCGCTACCACCTGCATGTGGCTTGATCACACGATCAACATCATCGACACTCCCGGCCACGTCGACTTCACCGTCGAGGTGGAGCGGTCGCTGCGCGTTCTTGACGGTGCGGTCGCGGTCTTCGACGCCGTCGCCGGTGTCGAGCCGCAGTCGGAGACGGTGTGGCGCCAGGCCGACCGTTACGGCGTTCCCCGCATCTGCTTCGTCAACAAGATGGACCGGGTCGGCGCCGAGTTCCACCGCTGCGTCGACATGATCGTGTCGCGCCTCGGTGCGACTCCGCTGGTCATCCAGCTTCCCTGGGGCGTCGAGGCCGACTTCAAGGGCATCATCGACCTGGTGAAGATGAAGGGCCTGATCTGGAGCGCCGAGGCGGCCAAGGGCGAGATGTACGACACCGTCGACATCCCGGCCGACCACGCCGACGTCGCCCGTGAGTGGCGCGACAAGCTCATCGAGACCGTCGCAGAGCACGACGACGAGCTCATGGAGCTGTTCCTCGAGGGCGTCGAGCCCACCGAGGAGCAGCTGGTCGCCGGCATCCGCCGCGCGACGCTGGCCAGCGCCCTCAACCCGGTCCTGTGCGGCACCGCGTTCAAGAACAAGGGCGTGCAGCCCCTGCTCGACGCGATCGTGGCCTACCTCCCGGCCCCGACCGACATCCCCGCGCTCAAGGGGCACGCGGTCGGCAACGAGGACCAGGTCATCGAGCGCCACGCGGACCCGGCCGAGCCGTTCTCCGCTCTGGCCTTCAAGATCATGAGCGACCAGCACCTGGGCAAGCTCACCTTCATTCGCATCTACTCGGGCACGCTCGACACCGGTACGTCGGTCGTGAACTCCGTGAAGGGCAAGAAGGAGCGCATCGGCAAGATCTACCAGATGCACGCCAACAAGCGCGAAGAGCGCCCGCAGGCCGTCGCAGGTCAGATCGTCGCCGTCATGGGCCTGAAGGACACCACCACCGGTGACACCCTCAGCGACCCGGCGCACCAGGTCGTCCTGGAGTCGATGAACTTCCCGGCTCCGGTCATCAACGTCGCGATCGAGCCGAAGACCAAGGGCGACCAGGAGAAGCTGGGCACCGCGATCCAGCGCCTGGCCGAGGAGGACCCGTCCTTCCAGGTCCGGCGGGACGAGGAGACCGGGCAGACGGTCATCTGGGGTATGGGTGAGCTCCACCTGGAGATCCTCGTCGACCGGATGCGCCGCGAGTTCAAGGTCGAGGCCAACGTCGGCCGCCCGCAGGTCGCCTACCGCGAGACCATCCGCCGCAAGGTGGAGAAGATCGAGTACACGCACAAGAAGCAGACCGGTGGTTCCGGCCAGTTCGCGCGCGTGATCATCGATCTGGAGCCGCTGGGCGAGGGCAACGACGGTTACGAGTTCAAGAACAGCGTCAGTGGTGGCCGCATCCCCCGGGAGTACATCCCGTCGGTGGACGCGGGCGCCCAGGAGGCCGCCGAGTTCGGTGTGCTGGCCGGCTACCCGATGGTGGGCGTCAAGGTCACCCTTCGGGACGGTGCCTACCACGAGGTCGACTCCTCCGAAATGGCCTTCAAGATCGCCGGTTCGATGGCCTTCAAGGAGGCCGCGCGCCGTGCCGACGCCGTAATCCTGGAGCCGATGATGGCCGTCGAGGTCACCACGCCCGAGGACTACATGGGTGACGTCATCGGTGACCTCAACGGTCGCCGCGGGCAGATCCAGGCGATGGAAGACAGGACCGGGGCAAAGGTCATCAATGCCCTCGTTCCGCTGTCAGAGATGTTCGGTTACGTGGGTGACCTGCGAAGCAAGACCCAGGGCCGGGCTGTCTACAGCATGCAGTTCGACTCCTATTCGGAGGTGCCCCCGGGCATCGCCAAGGAGATCGTCGCGAAGGCTCGGGGCGAATAGTCCCCGGAGTCCGATGGCTCGGGTGGTGAGAGATCGTCGCCCCGCAGCCAAGGGGCTCGGGGCCGAATAGTCCCCGGAGTCCGAATGGCTGGGGTCGGCGGGACACCGCCGCCCGGCAGCCGGAGGGGCTCGGGACGAATGGTTCCGGTCCCCTCGTCTGGGGCGGTGAGCGATCGCCGCCCCGGGCATACGGGCTCCGAGCCCGAGTGAGACTACGCAAGTCAAGTCAGAATCTCTAAGGAGACAGAGCAGTGGCCAAGGCCAAGTTCGAGCGGACCAAGCCGCACGTGAACATCGGCACCATTGGGCACATCGACCACGGCAAGACCACTCTGACCGCGGCGATCACCAAGGTGCTCCACGACCGTTTCCCTCACCTCAATGAGGCGACCCCGTTCGACAAGATCGACAAGGCGCCCGAGGAGAAGGCCCGCGGCATCACCATCTCCATCGCCCACGTCGAGTACCAGACCGAGAAGCGCCACTACGCCCACGTGGACTGCCCCGGTCACGCCGACTACGTGAAGAACATGATCACTGGTGCGGCCCAGATGGACGGCGCGATCCTCGTGGTCGCCGCCACCGACGGTCCGATGCCCCAGACCAAGGAGCACGTCCTCCTGGCCCGCCAGGTCGGCGTCCCCTACATCGTCGTCGCCCTGAACAAGGCCGACATGGTCGACGATGAGGAGATCCTGGAGCTCGTCGAGCTCGAGGTCCGCGAGCTGCTCTCCGCCCAGGAGTTCCCGGGCGACGACCTGCCGGTCGTTCGTGTCTCGGCGCTGAAGGCGCTCGAGGGCGACGAGAAGTGGGGCGACTCCATCATCGAGCTCATGAACGCCGTGGACGACAACGTCCCCGAGCCCGTTCGTGACACCGACAAGCCCTTCCTCATGCCGATCGAGGACGTGTTCTCGATCACCGGCCGCGGCACCGTCGTGACCGGTCGTATCGAGCGCGGCATCGTCAAGGTCAACGAGACCGTCGACATCATCGGTATCAAGGAGAAGAGCACCACGACCACCGTCACCGGTGTCGAGATGTTCCGCAAGCTCCTTGACGAGGGCCGGGCCGGAGACAACGTCGGCCTGCTCCTGCGTGGCATCAAGCGCGAGGACGTCGAGCGCGGCCAGTGCATCATCAAGCCGGGCACGACCACCCCGCACACCGAGTTCGAGGCTCAGGTCTACATCCTGTCCAAGGACGAGGGCGGCCGCCACACGCCGTTCTTCAACAACTACCGCCCGCAGTTCTACTTCCGTACCACGGACGTGACGGGCGTCGTGACCCTCCCCGAGGGCACCGAGATGGTCATGCCCGGTGACAACACCGAGATGACCGTCCAGCTCATCCAGCCCATCGCGATGGAGGACGGTCTCAAGTTCGCCATCCGCGAGGGTGGCCGCACCGTCGGTGCGGGTCGAGTCACGAAGATCATCAAGTAGCGCGATCACGGGTCGGCGGTCGGCCTCGGGGAACCGGGGGCCGGCCGCCGCACCACGAAGGGGCCGACCAGTCGGCCCCGGAGCCCACAGCGAGCTTCGAGCCCGATCCAGGCCCGTGATCTCGCAGCCGTCTCGGCCCAGAGAGACCGAGATGACTGCAAGATCACGGAAGAAATAGGCGGGTCACGGGGCGTCTGCCACGTGGGACACCCATAGCGGCAAAAGGCCGCACGAAACTTTTGCAGGACGACAGCGAAGGACACCGAGGCCATTATGGCGGGACAAAAGATCCGCATCCGGCTTAAGGCCTATGACCACGAGGTCATCGACAGCTCGGCCAAGAAGATCGTCGAGACGGTGACGCGGACTGGCGCGAAGGTCGCGGGCCCGGTGCCGTTGCCGACCGAGAAGAACGTGTACTGCGTCATCCGCTCGCCGCACAAGTACAAGGACAGCCGTGAGCACTTCGAAATGCGCACGCACAAGCGGCTGATTGACATCATCGATCCGACGCCGAAGACCGTCGACTCGCTCATGCGGCTCGACCTTCCGGCCGGCGTCGACATCTCGATCAAGCTCTGAGGGAACGCACTGACATGGCTAAGCAGATCAAGGGCGTCCTGGGCAAGAAGCTCGGCATGACCCAGGTCTTCGATGAGGGCAACCGGATGGTTCCGGTCACCGTCGTCGAGGCCGGTCCGTGCGTGGTGACCCGCGTCCGCACTGAGGACAAGGACGGCTACTCCGCTGTTCAGCTCGGCTACGGGCAGGTGGACCCGCGCAAGGTGAACAAGCCGCTGGGTGATTATCTGCGCAAGCACGACATCACCCCGCGCCGCTACTTCGTCGAGCTTCGGACCACGGACGCCTCCGAGTACACGCTCGGCCAGGAAGTCCTGGCCGACACCTTCGAGGCCGGGCAGTACGTCGACGTGACCGGCAAGAGCAAGGGCAAGGGCTTCGCGGGTGTCATGAAGCGTCACGGCTTCAAGGGCCTCAGCGCCTCGCACGGCACCCAGCGCAAGCACCGCTCACCCGGCTCCATCGGCGGTTGCGCCACGCCGGGTCGCGTTTTCAAGGGCCTGCGCATGGCCGGCCGGATGGGTAACGTCCGGACCACCATCCAGAGCCTCAAGGTTCACGCTGTGGACGCCGAGAAGGGTCTCATCCTGATCAAGGGTGCGATTCCCGGTGCCAATGGCAGCCTGGTTCTCGTCCGCACCAGCGCCAAGAAGGGGGCTGCCAAGTGAGCACCATTGACGTCCTCGACGCGGCCGGCGCGAAGTCCGGCAGCGTCGACCTGCCGGAGGACATCTTCGGCGCCAAGGTCAACATCCCGCTGATCCACCAGGTCGTCGTCGCCCAGCTCGCCGCGCGCAGGCAGGGCACGCACAAGACGAAGACCCGTGGTGAGGTCAGCGGCGGTGGCAAGAAGCCGTACCGCCAGAAGGGCACAGGCCGCGCCCGTCAGGGCTCGACCCGCGCCCCGCAGTTCGCCGGCGGTGGCATCGTCCACGGCCCGCAGCCGCGGGACTACACCCAGAAGACGCCCAAGAAGATGAAGGCCGCCGCTCTCCGCGGGGCCCTCAGCGACAGGGCGGCCGGCGGTCGCGTGTACGTCATCGACGGTCTGGTCACGGGGGAGACCCCGAAGACCAAGTCCGCGCTCGAGGCGCTGCGCAAGATCACCAACGCTCGCAGCGTTCTCGTCGTGGTCGACGAGGGTGACGAGCTGACCTGGCTGAGCCTGCGGAACGCGCCGGAGGTTCACCTCCTGGACGCGGGCCAGCTGAACACGTACGACGTGCTCTGCTACGACGACGTGGTCTTCACGCGCCCCGCGTACGACCAGGTCGTGGCTCGGCTCAGCAAGAGCGGGAAGGAAGACGCCTGATGCAGAAGATCGCCGACCCGCGCGACATCATCATCAAGCCGATCGTCTCCGAGAAGAGCTACGGCCTGATCGACGAGCACAACAAGTACACGTTCTTGGTTCGCAAGACGGCCAACAAGACCCAGGTGAAGATCGCGATTGAGCAGATCTTCGGCGTCAAGGTCTCGAGCGTGAACACGATCAACCGGCAGGGCAAGCGCAAGCGGACCAAGTTCGGTTACGGCCAGCGCCCGAGCACCAAGCGGGCGATCGTGAGCCTGGTGGAAGGCGATCGGATCGACATCTTCGGTCAGATCAGCTGAAACCGCGCATTGCCAAGCAACATCGACAAGGGATGAACGAAAAAGATGGGCATCCGTAAATACAAGCCGACGACTCCGGGTCGTCGCGGCGCGAGCGTCTCGGACTT
This sequence comes from Sphaerisporangium sp. NPDC088356, assembly GCF_040685555.1. Taxonomy (NCBI): domain Bacteria; kingdom Bacillati; phylum Actinomycetota; class Actinomycetes; order Streptosporangiales; family Streptosporangiaceae; genus Sphaerisporangium; species Sphaerisporangium sp. NPDC088356. The sequence goes on along the minus strand of NZ_JBFBIK010000041.1, from coordinate 47,475 downwards.
CGCCGAGATCACGCGCAGCACGCCGGAGAAGTCGCTGCTTGCTCCCCTTCACAGCAAGGGTGGTCGTAACGTCCACGGCCGGGTGACCGCGCGTCACCAGGGCGGCGGGCACAAGCGCGCCTACCGGATCATCGACTTCCGGCGCCACGACAAGGACGGCGTTCCGGCCAAGGTCGCTCACATCGAGTACGACCCGAACCGCACGTCGCGCATCGCTCTCCTGCACTACGCGGATGGCGAGAAGCGCTACATCCTCGCTCCGACGGGCATCAAGCAGGGCGACCGCATCGAGAACGGTCCCGCGGCCGACATCAAGCCGGGCAACTGCCTGCCGCTGCGCAACATTCCCACCGGTACCTTCATCCACGCCGTGGAGCTGAAGCCCGGTGGCGGCGCCAAGCTGGGCCGGTCCGCCGGCGCGCAGATCCAGCTCCTGGCGAAGGAGGGGCAGTACGCCACGCTGCGTATGCCCTCCGGGGAAATGCGCCAGGTGGACGTGCGGTGCCGCGCCTCCGTGGGCCAGGTCGGCAATGCCGAGCAGGCCAACATCAACATCGGTAAGGCGGGTCGTAACCGCTGGAAGGGCAAGCGCCCGACCGTTCGTGGTGTCGCCATGAACCCGGTCGACCACCCGCACGGTGGTGGTGAGGGTAAGACCTCCGGCGGTCGCCACCCGGTGAACCCCAAGGGCAAGCCCGAGGGACGTACCCGTCAGGCCAACAAGGCCAGCGACCGACTGATCATCCGTCGGCGGAGCAAGAGGAAGAAGCGGTAGGAGCAGCCTAAATGCCACGTAGCCTTAAGAAGGGTCCTTTCGTGGATGGCCACCTTATGAAGAAGGTGGACGTCCAGAACGAAAAGGGCACCAAAAACGTCATCAAGACGTGGTCGCGGCGCTCCATGATCGTGCCCGACATGCTCGGCCACACGATCGCCGTCCACGACGGGCGCAAGCACGTCCCGGTGTTCGTCACCGAGTCGATGATCGGTCACAAGCTGGGTGAGTTCGCGCCTACGCGGACCTTCCGCAGCCACGTCAAGGAAGACCGGCGTAGCCGGCGGTAAAGCGCCTTAGAAACGAGGAGTAAGCGATGGAAGCCAGGGCTCAGGCGCGGTTCGTCCGCGTCACGCCCCAGAAGGCCCGCCGCGTGGTGGACCTTATTCGCGGGCTGCCCGCTTCGGAGGCGCAGGCCGTGCTGCAGTTCGCCCCCCAGGCGGCGAGCGAGCCGATTTACAAGGTGCTGTCGAGCGCGATGGCGAACGCGGAGCACAACTTCAAGCTCGACCGCGAGCTGCTGGTCGTGAGCCGGGCGTGGGTCGATGAGGGCCCGACGCTGAAGAGGTTCCGTCCCCGTGCCCAGGGCCGTGCCTATCGGATCAACAAGAGGACGAGTCACATCACCGTGATCGTCGAAGCCCGGCCGGAAGGTCAGGGCAGGCCGAAGGGAAGGACCCGCTAGTGGGCCAGAAGGTTAACCCGCACGGGTTCCGGCTCGGCATCACGACCGACTTCAAGAGCCGGTGGTACGCCGACAAGCTGTACAAGTCCTACGTCGCCGAAGACGTGTCGATCCGCCGCATGCTGCAGAAGGGCATGGAGCGGGCCGGCATCTCCAAGGTCGAGATCGAGCGGACCACCGACCGAGTCCAGGTCGACATCCACACCGCCCGGCCGGGCATCGTCATCGGCCGCCGCGGCGCCGAGGCGGACCGTATCCGTGGCGACCTCGAGAAGCTGACCAAGAAGCAGGTCCAGCTGAACATCCTCGAGGTCAAGAACCCCGAGGTCGACGCCCAGCTCGTCGCCCAGGGCGTGGCCGAGCAGCTGTCCAGCCGGGTTTCGTTCCGGCGGGCGATGCGCAAGGCCATGCAGTCGGCGATGAAGAGCGGCGCCAAGGGCATCCGTGTCCAGTGCTCCGGTCGTCTCGGCGGCGCTGAGATGTCGCGGTCGGAGTTCTACCGCGAGGGTCGCGTGCCTCTGCACACCCTTCGCGCGGACATCGACTACGGCTTCTACGAGGCCCGCACCACCTTCGGCCGCATCGGCGTGAAGGTGTGGATCTACAAGGGTGAGGCTCCGACCAGCCGCGCCGAGCGCGAGGCGGCTGCCGCCGGTGCGCGTGCCGGCCAGCGTCGCGACCGTACCGACCGGCCGCAGCGTGGCCGTGGTGCGGGTGGCGGCGGTGGCGGTGGCCGTGGCGGCCGCGACGGCGGCGCTCCCCGTGGCGGCGGTCGTGGACCCAAGACCGAATCAACCGCGCCCGCAGGGGCGCCCGAGACCGGCCCGGCGGAGCAGCCGGGTGCTGAGGGGAGCTGACCATGCTGATCCCGCGCAGGGTCAAGCACCGTAAACAGCACCGGCCCGACCGCAGCGGAGCCGCCAAGGGCGGCACCAGGGTCGTGTTCGGCGAGTTCGGCATCCAGGCGCTTGAGCACCACTACGTGACCAACCGCCAGATCGAAGCCGCTCGTATCGCCATGACCCGGCACATCCGCCGTGGCGGCAAGGTGTGGATCAACATCTACCCGGACCGTCCCCTGACGAAGAAGCCGGCCGAGACCCGCATGGGTTCCGGTAAGGGTTCGCCGGAGTGGTGGATCGCCAACGTCAAGCCCGGCCGAGTCATGTTCGAGCTTTCGGGTGTCTCCGAGCCGGTGGCCCGTGAGGCCCTCCGGCGTGCGATGCACAAGCTCCCGATGAAGTGCCGGTTCGTCAAGCGCGAAGTAGGGGAGGCCTGATGCACCGCCAGATGCACAAGCTCCCAATGCTGTGCTCGATGAAAAGCTGCCGGTTCGTTAAGCGTGAAGTGGGTGAGGCGTGATGGCTAAGGGCCTGACCGCCGGTGAGCTGCGGACTTCTGACCAGGATGAGCTGGTCCAGAAGCTGAAGGAAGCCAAGGAGGAGCTGTTCAACCTCCGCTTCCAGGCGGCGACCGGTCAGTTGGAAAGCCATGGGCGGCTCCGTGCCGTCCGCCGCGAGATCGCCCGTATCTACACCGTGATGCGCGAGCGGGAGCTCGGAATCATCACGGTCGAGAAGGAGCCGAGCGATGGCTGAGACAACTGAGACCACCGACAAGAAGACGCGGAACTACCGCAAGACCCGTGAGGGTCTCGTCGTCAGCGACAAGATGGACAAGACCGTCGTCGTCGCCGTCGAGGACCGCGTCAAGCACCCGCTGTACGGCAAGGTCATCCGCCGTACGACCAAGTACAAGGCTCACGACGAGGCCAACACCTGCGGCGTCGGCGACCGTGTTCTCCTGATGGAGACCCGGCCGCTGTCGGCCACCAAGCGGTGGCGCGTCGTGGAGATCCTCGAGCGGGCCAAGTAAGTCGCTCTGCGGGAGGCCCCCCGGAAGGGGGTCTCCCGCGCGGGCGTCCCCCCTTGGGGTCGGCAGGGCCGTCACCAAGGGTGTAAAGACCGAATCTAGTTCCGCCAGGCTCACTGAATGAGAACCGGCGTGACACACGGGAGTTGACGTGATCCAGCAGGAGTCGCGGCTCAAGGTCGCCGACAACACGGGTGCCAAGGAGATCTTGTGCATCCGCGTGCTCGGCGGCTCGGGTCGGCGCTACGCGGGTATCGGCGACATCATCGTCGCGACGGTGAAGGACGCCCTTCCCGCCGCGGGTGTCAAAAAGGGTGATGTGGTCAAGGCTGTCGTGGTGCGCACCAGCAAGGAGCGCCGCCGCCCCGACGGCTCCTACATCCGCTTCGACGAGAACGCCGCAGTCATCATCAAGGACAGCGGTGACCCTCGGGGCACGCGTATCTTCGGTCCGGTGGGTCGCGAGCTGCGCGAGAAGAAGTTCATGCGCATCATCTCGCTCGCGCCGGAGGTGTTGTAAATGCCGAAGCTGCATGTGAAGAAGGGTGACCTCGTCCAGGTCATCGCCGGTAAGGACAAGGGTGCCAAGGGTCGTGTGATCCTCTCTATCCCGCGCGAGGACCGCGTGATAGTCGAGGGCGTCAACATGGTCAAGAAGCACTCGAAGGTCACCCACCAGGGACCGCGCGGCGCCAAGGAAGGCGGCGTGCAGACCATGGAGGCCCCCATCCACGTGAGCAACGTCAAGAAGCTCAAGGATGAGGCGAAGAAGGACGACAAGCCCGCCAAGAAGGCCGACAAGGCCGACGAATCGGGTGAGGACAACTGATGACCGCCACCACAACTGAGACCGAGCGCCCTCTGCCGCGCCTCAAGCAGCGCTACCGCGAGGAGATCGCGGAGAAGCTGCGCGAGCAGTTCGGCATCGAGAACGCCATGCAGATCCCCAGGCTCACCAAGATCAAGGTGAACATGGGCGTCGGCGAGGCGGCTCGGGACTCCAAGCTCATCGAGGGCGCGGTGCGCGATCTCACCGCCATCACCGGTCAGAAGCCGGCCGTCGCCCACGCCCGCAAGTCCATCGCGCAGTTCAAGCTGCGTGAGGGCATGCCGATCGGCGCGCACGTGACGCTTCGCGGCGACCGCATGTGGGAGTTCCTCGACCGGCTGCTCTCCCTGGCGCTTCCGCGTATCCGGGACTTCCGCGGCCTGTCGCCGAAGCAGTTCGACGGCAACGGGAACTACACCTTCGGTCTTACCGAGCAGGTCATGTTCCACGAGGTGGACCCCGACCGGGTCGACCGTCAGCGTGGCATGGACATCACGGTCGTGACCACCGCCACGAATGACGACCAGGGCCGGGCGCTGCTCAAGCTTCTCGGCTTCCCCTTTAAGGAGGCCTGATGGCTAAGAAGTCCTTGATCGCCAAGGCCGAGCGCAAGCCCAAGTTCGGCGTTCGCGCGTACACTCGGTGCACGCGCTGCGGCCGGCCTCGCGCCGTCTACCGCAAGTTCGGCCTGTGCCGCGTGTGCTTCCGCGAGATGGCGCACCGGGGCGAGCTGCCCGGCATCACCAAGTCCAGCTGGTAGCCCGCGTGCGGGCCTTCTGATGGATGCGTAGCCGGCGCTGACCGGCGATCGCCACATGAAGGCCCGCCTGGGCCCGCTGTGCACATAAGTCATATCAACCGGGCGCTGCTTCAAGCGCCCACGACCACACCGTAGGTCCCGTCACAGGGAAACCGCGGTGAGGAGGGCCACCGGCCATGACGATGACCGACCCGATCGCAGACATGTTGACACGTCTGCGTAACGCGAACTCGGCATACCACGACACCGTGGCCATGCCGTACTCGAAGATCAAGGCGCACATCGCCGAGATCCTCCAGCAGGAGGGTTACATCCAGGCCTGGGCCGTCGAAGACGCCAAGGTCGGGAAGAACCTCGTGGTGGAGCTCAAGTTCGGGCCAACGCGTGAACGGTCTATCGCGGGCCTGCGCCGGGTTTCCAAGCCCGGTCTGCGGGTCTATGCAAAGAAGGACAACCTGCCTAGGGTCCTGGGCGGCCTGGGCGTCGCGATCATCTCGACGTCCGGTGGCCTCATGACCGACAGGCAGGCCGGCAAGCGTGGTGTGGGCGGGGAAGTCCTCGCCTACGTTTGGTAACGAGGGGAGGAATTTCAGCATGTCGCGAATTGGACGGCTGCCCGTCCCCGTACCGAATGGTGTTGACATCACCATCGACGGCCGGGATGTCACGGTCAAGGGCCCCAAGGGCACGCTTTCACACAAGGTCGCCGAGCCGATCGACGTGGCTCGGGCGGACGACGGCACCATCGCCGTCTCACGTCCCAACGACGAGAACAAGGTCCGTGCGCTGCACGGGCTGTCCCGCACGCTGATCGCCAACATGGTGGACGGCGTGACCAAGGGATACAGCAAGACGCTTGAGATCGTCGGCGTGGGTTACCGCGTCCAGGCCAAGAGCCCGACGCAGCTGGAGTTCTCGCTGGGCTTCAGCCACTCGGTGGTCGTCGACGCCCCCGAGGGCGTCACCTTCCGCGTCGACCGTCCCACCCTGTTCCACGTGGACGGCATCGACAAGCAGAAGGTCGGCGAGGTCGCCGCGAACATTCGCAAGCTGCGCAAGCCTGACCCGTACAAGGGCAAGGGTGTGCGGTACCAGGGCGAAGTCATCCGCCGCAAGGTCGGAAAGGCTGGTAAGTAGTCATGGCCTTCACCAAGGTTGCCAAGCACACGGCCGCGCGTGCGCTCTCGCGCTCGCGCCGTCACCGCCGTGTCCGCAAGAAGGTCGTCGGCTCGCCGGCCCGCCCGCGTCTCGTCGTCAACCGCTCCGCGCGTCACCTGTTCGTGCAGATCGTCGACGACACCGCCGGTCACACGCTGGTGAGCGCGTCCACGCTGGACGCCTCGCTCCGTACCGGCGAGGGCACCAAGACGGACAAGGCTAAGAAGGTCGGCGAGCTCCTCGCTCAGCGGGCCAAGGCCGCCGGGATCACCGCTGTCGTCCTCGACCGTGGTGGCAACCGCTACGCGGGCCGCATCGCGGCCCTCGCGGACAGCGCCCGAGAAGGCGGGCTGGAGTTCTGATGTCTCCAGCCAGGATCGCAATCAAGAGCAACGAGGAGAGGAACCACTGATGGCTGCAGCTCCGCGTCGCGGTGCCGGCGGCGGTGGTGAGCGGCGTGACCGTCGCGACGATCGCCGCGGCGGCGCTGCCGAGAAGGGCGTCTCGTACATCGAGCGCGTCGTGAAGATCAATCGAGTGGCCAAGGTCGTCAAGGGTGGTCGGCGCTTCAGCTTCACCGCCCTGGTTGTCGTCGGTGACGGCAACGGCCTGGTCGGTGTCGGATACGGCAAGGCCAAGGAGGTGCCCGCGGCGATCGCCAAGGGCGTCGAGGAGGCCAAGAAGCACTTCTTCAAGGTGCCGCGCATCCAGGGCACCATCCCTCACACCGTGCAGGGTGAGGACGCCGCCGGCGTCGTTCTCCTGCGTCCGGCCTCGCCCGGTACCGGTGTCATCGCGGGTGGTCCTGTGCGCGCCGTCCTGGAGTGCGCCGGGATCCACGACGTGCTGTCCAAGTCGCTCGGCTCGGACAACCCGATCAACATCGTCCACGCCACCGTGGCGGCTCTGAAGGGCCTCAGCAGGCCCGAGGAGATCGCCGCCCGCCGTGGACTGCCGATCGAGCACGTCGCCCCCGTGCGCATGCTCAAGGCCCGTGCCGAAGGCATCGCCGAGGCCGCCGCGGCGGCGAAGGCGGTGAGCTAGCCGATGGCTCGTCTCAAGATCACCCAGACCCGATCGAAGATCGGTGGCAAGCAGAACCAGCGTGACTCGCTGCGCTCGCTGGGCCTGAAGCGAATCGGCGACGTCGTCGTCAAGGAGGACCGCCCGGAGATCCGGGGGATGGTCGCCGTGGTGACGCACCTCGTCGAGGTGGAAGAGGTCGACTAGTCATGGCTAACGCTGAGAACAACGGCGGCGGTACGCCGCTGCGCATCCACCACCTGCGTCCGGCTCCCGGCGCCAACAAGTCCAAGGTCCGCAAGGGCCGTGGCGAGGCGTCCAAGGGCAAGACGTCCGGTCGTGGCACCAAGGGCACCAAGTCCCGTACGAGTGTTCCTCTCGGCTTCGAGGGTGGCCAGGTTCCGCTCCAGCGGCGGCTGCCGAAGCTGAAGGGCTTCTCGAACGCCATGTTCAAGACGACCTACCAGGTCGTCAACCTGGACAGGCTCGGCGAGCTGTTCCCCGATGGCGGCGACGTCAGCGTGGAGACGCTGGTCGAGCGGGGTGCGGTCCGTAAGAACCAGCCGGTCAAGATCCTGGGAACCGGCGACATCTCGGTGGCGTTGAACGTGCAGGCGCACGCTTTCTCCGCCTCCGCGAAGGAGAAGATCGCTGCGGCCGGTGGCGCCGTCACCGAGCTGTAGGCAGGGCAATACGAGGCGCGGGGGCTCACAGAGAGCCACCGCGCCCGTAGTGCGTTAGAGTGCGCTGGACAGAAGGCTGTCCAGGGCTCGTTGACCAGAGATGTGCCGATGGATCACTCCCAGACCTTCGCTGACCGATACCGCCTTTCAGGCGCGCAGGAGGGGCCGTGCTGACCGCGATTACCCGGGCGTTCCGTACGCCCGACCTGCGCAACAAGTTGCTCTTCACATTGGGCATCATCGTGTTGTTCCGGCTGGGCTCGGTGCTGCCGACCCCCGGTGTGAACACGATCAATGTCCAGCAGTGTTTGAAAGAGGCGCAGTCGAGCGACGCCGCCAACATCTATGGCATGGTGCAGCTGTTCAGTGGCGGCGCGCTGCTGAAACTTTCAGTCTTCGCGCTCGGCATCATGCCGTACATCACATCCAGCATCATCTTGCAGCTGCTCACTGTGGTCATCCCCCGACTTGAGGCACTCAAGAAGGAAGGCCAGGCCGGCAACACGAAGATCACGCAGTACACGCGTTACCTGACCATCGGCCTCGCGATCCTGCAGTCGACCGCGTTCGTGGCGCTCGCGCGTACCGGGCAGCTGTTCCCGAACTGCCGCCAGCCGCTTCTCATCAACAACGACGCATTCACCATTGTGACGATGGTGATCGTGATGACGGCCGGCACCTCCGTGATCATGTGGCTCGGCGAGCTCGTCACCGACCGCGGTGTCGGCAACGGCATGTCGATCCTGATCTTCACCCAGGTCATCGCGGTTTTCCCGTCGGAGCTCCTGAACATCTTCCGCCAGAACGCCTTCACCTTCGTCGTGGTGATGGTGGTCGGTGTGTTCATGATCGCCGCGGTGGTGTTCGTCGAGCAGGCGCAGCGCCGCATCCCGGTGCAGTACGCCAAACGCATGGTGGGCCGCCGGATGTACGGCGGGACCTCGACCTACATCCCCTTGAAGGTGAACCAGGCGGGCATCATCCCGGTCATCTTCGCCTCTTCGCTGCTCTACCTCCCGCAGCTCGTTGTGTCGCTGTTCGGCAACAAGGAGAACCCCGGCGCGGTCGTCCAGTGGCTGGCGCAGAACTTCGTCCGTGGCGACCACCCGGTCTACATGGCCACGTTCTTCGTGCTGATCATCTTCTTCACCTACTTCTACGTGTCCATCACCTTCAACCCCGTTGAAGTCGCCGACAACATGAAGAAGTACGGTGGATTCATCCCGGGCATCCGCCCGGGACGGCCGACCGCCGAGTACCTCAACTACGTTCTCACCCGGTTGACCGCCCCCGGTTCGCTGTATCTGGGCCTGATCTCCATGGTGCCGATCATCGCGCTGGCGGTGGCAGGAGCGAGCCAGAACTTCCCGTTCGGAGGCACGAGCATTCTGATCATGGTTGGTGTTGGGCTGGACACCGTGAAGCAGATCGAGAGCCAGCTGCAGCAGCGGAACTACGAGGGCTTCCTCAAGTAGTGCGCGTCGTCCTGGTCGGGCCCCCCGGAGCGGGCAAGGGGACACAGGCCCAGTTCATCGCATCGAACCTGTCCATCCCGAAGATCTCGACAGGTGACATTTTCCGTGCCAACGTGTCGGGCGGCACGGAACTCGGCAAGCTTGCCAAGGAGTACATGGACCGTGGCGACCTCGTACCCGACGAGGTGACCGTCGCCATGGTCCGCGATCGACTCGGGGAGGCCGACGCGCAGGAGGGTTTCCTGCTCGACGGCTTCCCGCGCAACGTGCCACAGGCCCAGATCCTCAACAAGATGCTGGCCGAGTTCGGCACGTCGCTCGACGCCGTGCTCGAGCTCGTCGTCGACGACGAGGAGGTCGTGCGCCGCCTCGCCGGGCGCCGCACCTGCCGTTCCTGCGGCAAGGTGTGGCACGTGGTGTTCGACCCGTCCTCCAAGGAGGGCGTCTGCGACGCCTGCGGCGGTGAGCTTTTCCAGCGGGACGACGACCGGGAAGACACCATCCGCCACCGTCTGGAGGTCTACCAGGAGCAGACCTCTCCGCTCATCTCGTTCTACGCGGATGAGGGGATCCTCCAGGGGGTCGACGCCACCGGACCGGTCGAGGAGATCACACAGCGCGCGATGGCGGAGTTGCGCCGCTTCGTCGACTGACATATTTCACCGCCTAACGCCACGTCTGGGGTTCTTTCCCAGGGGTGGCGTTTGGCTTGTTGGGGGACAATCGGGGGAATTGGGATGCCGCGCCGTCCGTTATTTCACCCCAGGGGGTGCCAGTAAGTGTTCAAGAAGAACAAGCACGGGATTCAGATCAAGACACCTGCGCAGGTGGAGAAGATGCGGGCCGCCGGCCTCGTGGTCGGGCGCACGCTCGAACTGCTGCGGAGCTCGGTGCGTCCGGGGATGACGCCGCTCGACCTGGACGCGATCGCCGAGAAGGCGATTCGCGACGAGGGCGCCATCCCGTCGTTCAAGGGCTACCAGGGCTTCCCCGCGACCATCTGCGCCTCGGTCAACGAGGAGGTGGTCCACGGGATTCCGAGCGACCGCCGGCCCCTGGCCGAGGGCGACGTCATCTCCATCGACTGCGGCGCGATCCTCGACGGGTGGCACGGTGACTCGGCGATCACGATGGGCGTCGGCGAGGTCGACCCGAAGCTCACCGAGCTGATGCGGGTGACCGAGGAGGCTATGTGGCGTGGTATCGCGGCCCTGGCCATCGGGGGGCACCTGTCCGACATCGGCCATGAAGTAGAGCGTTACGTGCGCTCTCAGGGCCGCTACGGCATCCCTCAGGAGTACGGCGGGCACGGCATCGGCACCGAGATGCACATGGACCCGTGGGTGGCGAACCATGGCAAGCCGGGCAGGGGCCCGCGCTTCGAGGCGGGCATGTGCTTCGCCGTCGAGCCGATGGTCAACCTCGGTACCGACCGCACCAGGGTGCTGTCGGACGAGTGGACCGTCGTGACGATCGACGGAAAGGCGTCCGCGCACTTCGAGCACAGCGTCGCGGTGACTGATAATGGTCCTTGGGTGCTTACCGCCATTGATGGGGGTAAAGCACGGCTTAGCGAACTGCTTGGAGGGGAAGTCGTCACCGACGGCAAGGCGGAGTGGTGAGCTCCCTTGACCGTTAGCGGGCGGCCTCCCACGGCGGACGTCTGCACGGGAGTTGAGGACGATGGCGGCCACACCGGATATGAGGGCGTCCGACGGCGACAGGGACAGGGTCGCGGCCGCCCTCCGCGAGCACTGCGCCGAGGGCAGGCTCACGATGGACGAGTTCAACGAGCGCCTTGAGTTGGTGTACGCGGGCAGGACCTTCGGCGACCTGCAGAAGCTGACCGCGGACCTGCCCGATATCGACCTGCGCGCGCGGCCCGCCACGGCCCAGCCGCCGGCGAAGCGTCCCGATCACAAGGGGGACGACAAGGGTCTCAGGGCGGCCTGGGGGGCCTGGGCCACCGCGGTCGCCGTGACCTCGGTCATCTGGGCCCTCACCGACTTCGGCGGATATTTCTGGCCGATGTGGGTGGCGGGCCCATGGGGGGCGATCCTGCTGGTCAGCACGCTCTTCGGCTCGGGCTCGAAGAATGACGGGAAGAAGCGCTAGGGGCAACCCCTTCTGCACGTTCGGCGCCGAGTGTGGATTCGTACGCAGAACAGAACCTTTGCTCTCCATAGCGTGAGCGATGTCCGGAACGAGCGGCAACGACCGCGGCCGGCACCGCTACATGAGGCGGGGTAACGAGAGCGGGTGCTTCCTGGGAGCGCCCGCTCTTGTCGTGTTCACGGGCATTGGACGGAGCCTTTACCGCTGATGGCAGTTTCCCGGGGTGAAGCCGGGTAAGTGATCTTTATCGGACAACAGCGGCCAGGGGGCGCCGTGAGCCCCCGCATCCCCCGACCCATGAGCACGCGCCCACCCTGGACCAGGTATCGGCGGTACCGAGCGCCGGGTGGGCGCGTCCCCGCTCACACCCGCCACTACCTGCTCAGGCGTGTACATCTCTTGCCTGATGGCGTGCGGCGGGGCGTCCTACCACGCGGGCGGTCTGGGGTACGCTAGTAGTCGGTTGTGTCCGGACAAGCGCCAGGCGTTTCGCAATTCCTCGCCGGTTGTCGTACACTCCTTTGTCGGTTCACTATGACCATTGCGCGTCGGCGGTCCATGCATCGCCGCATCCTCAAGCGTGCTCTAGGTCGCGGCTGCGTAGTGTTCCGATACCTCAGACGACCGATCAGTGAAACGCGAGGGACATGGCCAAGAAGGACGGCGCCATCGAGATCGAGGGCACTGTGGTTGAGTCGCTCCCGAACGCGATGTTCCGGGTGCAACTCGACAACGGCCATAAGGTCCTGGCCCACATCAGCGGACGGATGCGGATGCACTACATCCGAATCCTCCCGGACGACAGGGTTGTCGTTGAACTGAGCCCCTACGACCTCAGTCGTGGGCGGATCGTCTACCGATACAAGTAAGCCCCCTTCCCGGCAGCGAGGAAGACCGGCCGCCCGTGCGACGCACGGTGCGGCTGTTCGACCGAGTGGCGCCGGCGGGCGGGCCGTCTGAGGAACGACAGGGACTATGAAGGTCAAGCCGAGCGTCAAGAAGATCTGCGACAAGTGCAAGGTGATCCGCCGGCACGGTCGCGTCATGGTGATCTGCGACAACCTGCGCCACAAGCAGCGCCAGGGCTGATCGCGGCCGGGCAGGGCGCCGAGCCACTAGTGGGCGAGGCGGGCCGGGCCCGGAGCAAATGTAATCGCGCATCACACCCGCGAAGGCGGCATCACGCCGAACCGCGCGGGCGACCCTCGGTCGGAGGCCGAGGCCCTCACCCCGGGCATGGGGAGGGGCAGTGACGCGCAGGACCTCCGCCATAACGAAGGAGAATGCCCGACCATGGCTCGCCTGGTTGGCGTCGACCTCCCCCGCGACAAGCGGCTGGAGATCGCTCTCACCTACATCTACGGAATCGGCCGCAGCCGCGCTCAGGAGGTCCTGAGCGTCACGGGGATCAGCGGGGACCTTCGCGTCCACCAGCTGTCCGACACCGAGCTGGTGCCGCTGCGTGACTACATCGAGGCCACCTTCAAGATCGAAGGTGACCTTCGTCGCGAGGTTCAGGCCGACATCCGTCGCAAGATCGAAATCGGCTGCTACCAGGGCATCCGACACCGTCGTGGTCTTCCCGTGCACGGTCAGCGTACGCAGACCAACGCGCGCACCCGTAAGGGCAAGAAGAAGACCGTGGCCGGCAAGAAGAAGCCCGGCAAGAAGTAGTCCGCGACGGGGCGCCGAGCCGGGCCCGGCAAGGGCCCGACGCATCGCCCCCGTCCACGCAGCAGGACCGACCACCTCAGGAGATAGCGCTACATGCCTCCGAAGAGCCGCCAGGGTGCACCGAAGAAGGTGCGCCGCAAGGAAAAGAAGAACGTCGCTCACGGGCACGCCCACATCAAGAGCACGTTCAACAACACGATCGTTTCGATCACCGACCCGAGCGGGAACGTGATCTCCTGGGCCAGCGCCGGCCACGTCGGATTCAAGGGCTCCCGCAAGTCCACGCCGTTCGCGGCGCAGATGGCCGCGGAGAACGCCGCGCGCCGGGCCATGGAGCACGGCATGCGCAAGGTCGACGTCTTCGTGAAGGGCCCCGGTTCCGGTCGCGAGACCGCCATCCGGTCCCTCCAGGCCACCGGCCTGGAGGTGGGTTCCATCCAGGATGTCACCCCGGTTCCCCACAACGGTTGCCGTCCGCCCAAGCGCCGCCGCGTCTGAGGCCCAGGAGATATAGAGAAATGGCTCGTTACACCGGAGCGGACTGCAAGCTCTGCCGCCGTGAGAAGACCAAGCTCTTCCTCAAGGGCGCCAAGTGTGAGTCCCCCAAGTGCCCGATCGAGATCCGTCCTTACCCTCCGGGTGAGCACGGCCGCGGCCGTCCCAAGGAGTCTGAGTACCAGCTCCAGCTTCGCGAGAAGCAGAAGACGCGTCGCATCTACGGCATCCTCGAGAAGCAGTTCCGTAATTACTACGAGGAAGCCAACCGCAAGTCCGGTAAGACCGGTGAGAACCTTCTCCAGATCCTGGAGAGCCGTCTGGACAACGTCGTCTTCCGCGCCGGCCTCGCCGTCTCGCGTGACGCCGCCCGCCAGCAGGTTCGCCACGGCCACATCCTGGTCAACGGCAAGAAGGTGGACATCCCGTCCTACCGCGTCCGCGAGCACGACATCGTCGAGGTCCGTGAGAAGTCCCGGAACCTGATGCCGTACGAGGTGGCTCGCGCCACCACGGGCGACCGCACCGTCCCGGCCTGGCTCGGCGTCGTTCCGGACAAGCTGCGTGTCCTCGTGCACCAGCTCCCGGTGCGTCAGCAGATCGACACCCAGGTCCAGGAGCAGCTGATCGTCGAGCTCTACTCCAAGTAGGAGCTCGCGCATAGTCTGTCAAGGGGTTGTACGGCCTTCTCGGAGGCCGTACAGCTTCAGGCAGGAAACGAAGTACACCGTCGCGGTGGTCAAATAGCGGGCCCCGCGGAACCAGGGGAGAACCCAAATGCTGATCGCACAGCGCCCGTCCCTCCTCGAGGAGTCGATCGAGGAGACCAGGTCCCGGTTCGTCATCGAGCCGCTGGAGCCGGGCTTCGGCTACACCATCGGCAACTCGCTGCGCCGCACACTGCTGTCCTCCATCCCGGGGGCGGCGGTCACGAGCATCCGCATCGAGGGCGTGCTGCACGAGTTCTCGACCGTGCCCGGGGTCAAGGAAGACGTCACCGACATCATCCTGAACCTCAAGGCCCTGGTCGTCTCGTCCGAGCACGACGAGCCGGTCGTGATGTACCTCCGCAAGCAGGGCCCGGGTGAGGTCACCGCGGCCGACATCGCGCCGCCCGCGGGCGTCGAGGTGCACAACCCCGACCTGCACATCGCCACGCTGAACGGCAAGGCGAAGCTGGAGATGGAGCTGACCGTCGAGCGCGGTCGCGGCTACGTCTCCGCCGCCCAGAACAAGCAGCCCGGCCAGGAGATCGGTCGCGTTCCCGTCGACTCGATCTACTCGCCGGTTCTCAAGGTGACCTACAAGGTCGAGGCCACCCGAGTCGAGCAGCGCACCGACTTCGACCGTCTGATCCTGGACGTCGAGACCAAGCCGTCGATGAAGCCCCGCGACGCGGTGGCCTCCGCCGGCAAGACCCTGGTCGAGCTGTTCGGCCTGGCCCGCGAGCTCAACGTCGAGGCCGAGGGCATCGACATCGGCCCGTCGCCGACGGACGCGGCTCTCGCCGCCGACCTGGCGCTGCCGATCGAGGAGCTGAACCTCACGGTCCGCTCCTACAACTGCCTCAAGCGCGAGGGCATCCACACTGTGGGCGAGCTGGTCGCGCGCAGCGAGCAGGACCTACTCGATATAAGGAATTTCGGCGCCAAGTCGATCGAAGAGGTCAAGCAGAAGCTGCACGAGATGACGCTCGCGCTCAAGGACTCCCCGCCCGGGTTCGACCCGACGGCCGTCGCCGGTGGCGACTACGACGACGACGACGCCCGTTACGTGGAGACCGAGCAGTACTGATCGGCTCCGGCTCCACCGCTTTTCTGACAACGGGAGCCTCGTCCGAGGCTCCCGGCCCGACTCCGGTACCTGATACGGCCGGAGCGGGTTATCCCAAAGGAGAACGACCATGCCCAAGCCAGCCAAGGGCGCACGTCTTGGTGGTAGCCCGGCCCACGAGCGGCTGATCCTGGCGAACCTCGCCACTCAGCTGTTCCAGCACGGCCGCATCCGCACCACCGAGACCAAGGCCAAGCGCCTCCGGCCCGTGGCCGAGCGCCTGATCACCAAGGCCAAGAAGGGCGACATCCACAACCGCCGCCAGGTCCTGGCCGTGGTCAAGGACAAGGGCGTCGTCCACCACCTGTTCACCGAGATCGCTCCGACGTTCGCCGAGCGTCCCGGTGGCTACACCCGCATCACCAAGCTCGGCCCGCGTAAGGGCGACAACGCCCCCATGGCGCTGATCGAGCTGGTGGCCGAGCCGCTGAACGCGGTCAGCGTGGGCCGCACGGCGCCCGCCGCCGCTCCGGCCCCCGCCCCCGCCGAGGAGGTCGTCGAGCTCCCTGAGAACGACGTCCCCGCGACGGAGACCGACGAGGCGCCGGCCGACAAGGTCGACGAGACCCCGGCCGACGAGGCCCCCGCCGACGAGAAGAGCGAGTCCAAGAAGGACGAGGCCTGATCTCGGGGCGGTAAGGCCAGGGATTCTCGTCCCCGGCCGGATGATGATCGTGAACGGGCCCAGCGCACCGACCGGTGTGCTGGGCCCTTCGCGTTGGCGATCGGCCGTCGCGCGGGATGACGATGGAACGGTGAGACCGGCCGGCGGTCCAGGCCCGTTGAACGTTGTGAACGGTAGGAGAGGAGGCCGGACCAGCGTGGTGGAGACGATGGGAACGGAGACCGCGACGGGCAGGCTCCGGCTCGATCTGGCCTACGACGGCACGGACTTCTCTGGATGGGCGCGCCAACCGGGGCGGCGTACCGTGCAAGGCGAGCTGGAGGCGGCGCTCGGCCGCGTCCTCCGCCTCGACCCCGCTCCCTCCCTGACGGTCGCCGGGCGTACGGACGCGGGGGTGCACGCGCGCGGGCAGGTGGCCCACGTGGACCTGCCCCTTGAGTCCCTGAAGGCGGTGGAGGGCCGGAGGGCCGGCGCTGGGGAGCTCATGAGCATGGCTGAGCGCCTCTCTGCGCTCATGCGACGCCTCGCGGGCGTACTTCCTTCGGATGTGCGGGTTCACTCGGTCACAGAGGCCCCTGAGGGCTTCGACGCCCGATTCTCCGCCCTCTCTCGGCGTTACGCGTATCGTATCTGCGACGCCCCAGGAGGAGCCGACCCTCTGCGCAGGAGGGAGGTCCTCTGGCACGCCCGTCCGCTCGACATGGACCGCATGAACGCGGCTGCCGCGCGCCTGCTGGGCGAGCACGACTTCGCCGCGTTCTGCAAGCGACGCGACGGCGCGACGACCATCCGGGAGCTCCAGCGGCTGGAATGGGCGCGGGACGACGCCGGGCTGCTCGTGGCGACCGTGGTCGCGGACGCCTTCTGCCACTCCATGGTGCGGGCCCTGGTGGGATCCCTGATTCCGGTCGGCGAGGGGCATCAGCCTGTCGAGTGGCCCGGGGAAGTGCTCGTGAACGGGGTACGGGCGGCAGGGGTCAACGTCGCCCCGGCGCATGGCCTGTGCCTGGAAGAGGTCCGCTACCCCGAGGCCGGTCGGCTCACCAGTCGTGCCCAGCTGACCCGGCGCGTGCGCACGCTCGATCACTGAGCGGTGTCGGCCCGGCTGAGGCTCCTGATCGGCTTCGCCCTGGTCTGAGCCTGGTTTGGCCCGAGTCCGGGCCGGCTTTGGCTGAGGTGTCCCCTCGCCGGTCGGTACAGGCGGCTCGCGTCGCGGGTGACCGGCGGGGGGACGTGCCGAGCGTCAGCCGGTGACGCGCTTTTCGATCACGTGGGCGGTGTAGTCGCGGAAGGCGCCGCTCACCGGCCCGAGGTCCTTCTCCTGGCCGGTCGGCGTGTGGCCGTCGCTGTAGGTGGCGAAGCTGAAGACGATGTAGCGGCCCCAGACGAGCCCGGCGGCGTAGCCACCGGAGATGTCCGCCTTGTCCGCGCCGGTTCCGCTGTTGCCCGCGAGGCCGCGGAACCACACGGTCTTGGCCAGGTTCTTCTTCTTGTCCGCCGCGACGGCCGCTTCCTTGGTCGGGAACACGGCGATGCCCGTCGTCACCGCGTAACGCCGCTTGCTGTCGACGTAGGTCGCCCTCAGCACGCGGCTGCACTTCTGGCGCTTCAGGGCCGTGGCGAACGTGCCCACGGCGACCCTGTCGCACCGGGCCGTGATGTCGACCTTGGTACGCGTGTACGCGCGTCCTCCGATGCTCACGCGCTGCCGCGCGAACGCCTCCTTGAGCGTGAGCTTCTTCGGGTCTGTCTCCTCGGAGTTGAGCACGGTCGTCGTGACGGGCGTCGGCTCGGCCGTGACCGACTCGGCGGGGTCGGGCAGTTCGGCGTCCACGGACGGGATCGGGGTCGGCAGGGCCACCGGCGCCGGCTCACCGTTGTAGTTGCGGTAGCCGAAGAAGGCGGCGGTGCCGATGACGGCCACCGCCACCGCCACCCCGGCGGCCAGCACGATCTTCTTCCCGGAGCCGCCCGCGGGCTTCTCGGAGCTCGGAGCGGGGGGCGGCTCGGGAGGGACGGCGCCCGGGGGGACGAACGGCGCGCGCTCTACCACGGGCGCAGACGGCGGCCGTTCCGCGTTGAAGGCGCTTGGCTTGGACGTGTCGGACTTGGCCACGGCGGTCGAGGAGGCGCCCACCCCGGAAAGGCCCGAAAGCGGAGGAGGTCCGAGGGGCGACAGGCTCCGCGGCGCCGGCGGAAGCGGAGTCCCGGGAGCCGGCGCGGGCGGAAGAGCCCGAAGACCGGTACCAGAGGCGCTTTGAGCCCCCGGACTGGACGGGGACTGGACTCCAGAGGTGCCTTGAGCGCCCGGCTGGACACCGGAGGCGCTTTGAGCGGCCGTACCGGATGGGGTCTGGACGCCGGAGGCGCTCTGAACACCGGTGCCAGGGGCGCTCTGGAGGCCCGTACCGGCGATGGCGTGCAGGCCGGAAGCGGCCCCGGATCCTGGCGCGGGTGGTTTGTGCGTGCCGGGCGCCGGCGCGGGCTTGAGCGCGTCACTGGTGACGGGCGCCGGTGGGAGGGGCGTGCCAGGAGCCGGTCCCGGCTTCGAGGAACCGGCCGGCGTCGGGCTCCCCGCCACGGGGCTCTTCCCGGATGCGCCGGACCCCGGCGTGGCCGCGCCCGTACCCGCCCCGGACGCGCCCTGGGCGGAAGGAGTCGGAAGCGGGGAGAGGGTCACCGGAGCCGGAGGCAGAGGGGTGCCCGGTGGTGGCGCCGAAGGCAGTGAAGCACCTGCCTTCGGCGGGGGCCCCGCCTGGGACCGGGGAATCGAGGGAAGGCTCCTCCGGCTGACCGTCGGCCCGGATGGGTCGGAGCCAGGGGATCCCGGCGGGGCCTCCGGGGCGGTGGCGGGTGCGGGGGGACGCGGCGCCGGTATGGACGGGCCGGGCACCGGAGGAGGTGAGGGCGCGGGGATCGGCGGAGCCGGCCTCGGCCCGGGCTGCCCCGGCGGCGGAGGGGGCGGCGTGGATGGCGTGGAAGGGGTAGAGGGCGAAGGAGGAGGCGTAGCCGGAGAAGACTCGGCCCCCTCCATCCGAAGGGCATTCGCCCCACGTGCGTCCGCCCCCGACGCGCTTGTCCCACGTGCGTCCGCGCTTGGCTGATCTGTCCCGAGCGGGTCCGCGCTGGGCGTACCTGTGCCGAGCGGGTCCGCGCTGGGCGTACCTGTGCCGAGCGGGTCCGCGCTGGGCGTACC
>NZ_JBFBIK010000041.1:0-28183 GCF_040685555.1 Sphaerisporangium sp. NPDC088356 | reverse complement strand
CGTACCTGTCCCGAGCGGGTCCGCACTGGGCGTGTCGGTCATGCTGGGTGTTTCTGGTGCTGGACCGTCCGTGCGAGATGCGGGTGTTCCGAGTGCGTCCGCTCTCGGACTGTCTGACCCGCTCGCGTCTGTCGCGGGGGTGTACGGCGCAAGTCCGGCCGGAATTCGGTTGCCGGGGATGGTGGCCTCTCCGGGGAGCAGCCCGCCGCCTGACTCCGGCGCCGTCTGCCCGTGCTTCCCTTGCTCCCCTGGAGGCGGAAAAGGCGGCCAGACCGGAATGTCACGTGCCACGAAGTTGGCGGTTCGTCCCGGCTCAGCGGGCGTCACCTCGGGCGTGGCGCCCTGAGGAGGCTGCGGCTCCCAGGGGGCGTCCTGGGGGGAGGGGGGTGCGTCCTGCGGGATCGCGGGGGAGTTGACGGGCGGCGGAAACCACGAGGTCGGAGGGATGAGCGGCTCGGCCGGCGGCGCTTCCTGGGGAAGGGCGACCGGAGCGGGCCAGACACCCGTTTCGACGGGATGCCCGTACGTCGAATCGGCCGGAGGGTTGTGCGCCGGGGCGGCCGGAGGGTTGTGCGCGGGGTCGGTCGCAGTGTTGTGCGCCGGGGCGGCCGGAGTGGTGTACGCCGACGGAGGCTGCCAGGACACGGCGCCAGGCACGATCGGGGGACTCTGCCCGGGCCACGGGTCCATGACCGGCCCGGTGCGTGGCTCCACCCCCTTCGGGCCCTCCGAAGACTCCGCGTCACCGAATCCTCCGAGCCCGCCGGGACCTACGGGAGCGGGTATGTCGCTCTGGTGGTCGGCGGGGATCGATCGTTCGGGGGAGCGCTCACCGGGCGTGGTGGGGGGCCATGGTGCGCGGCCGGGCCGCGGGAGCTCCGAGGGCGACCCGCGCCGACCGTCCTCGTCGGGCAGGTCGGAACCGCCGAACCAGTCGTACTCGGTGGGGAAACGCTCGGCGGGGTCCCACGGCTGGGCGTCCGCGCCGCCCCAGGGCGCGGGCCGCCGTGGCTGGTCAGTGGACGCGTCTTGGACCCACGGCGTCTCCTGGGTGGAGTCGGGGTCCGTCACGCTCTGCTCGGTCCGCGGCACGGGTTTGTGCGCCTGCCCGAAGCTCGGGGGTGGCATCGGCGGAGCCCCCGAGCTCTCGGTCTCACGTTCGTGCTCGGATCCGGAATCCTGGCCACGCATATGCGGAAGCGTATCCACAGTCGGAGATCGGCATACCGCTATGGGCGTTTCCCGGTCTAGCTCGACAGCATGTTTGTCCGCTTAAAGCCACATATGGATGGATTTTAGGGTCAATTGCTCCGGCTGCCGGTGAGGGCGCGGGTGTCGAGTGCGGAGAAGACGCTCGCCTCTGTGATATCGACCGCCGCTCGGTTGAGGGCCTTCAGCTCCGTCTTGGACGGTTTGTGGCCGTCCTTGTACTGGAACCAGAGCAGGACCAGATAGTGGCCCTGTGCCCATGCGGTGGCATAGGAGTCGCTGCCGCTGCCGAGGAGCTTGGTCGCCGAGTCCTTCCCGGGAAGCGGGGTGACGTAGTCCTCCAGTTCGCCGCCCGTGCCGGCCTTGGCGGCCTTCTTGGCCGAGCTCGAGGTATTGAGGTTGGCCACGCCTACTGTGCCGATGAGCTTGCCCGCGGCGTCACGGAAGCTGGCCCGGAGGAACTGCGTACATCGCCCGGTCGTCAGCGCCTTCTGCATGCCCGTGCCGTGCACGGCGTCCTTGCACTTCTTTTCGGTGCGCCGCACCGTCATCAGGTAGGAACGACCCTTCACGGTGACCTTCTTGTGGCCGAAGACCTCCTTGAGGGTGAGCGGCTGGGGGTCGGTCTTCCTTGAGACGGTGAAGTTGTCACCCTGGCCGGCCACCAGGGGAACCTGTGCCGCCGGGCGCGTGCCGGCGGGGGCGGCCGTGCTCACGGGATCATCGCCGCCGCTCATGATCACGATGCCCGCGCCCGCCGCGACGATCAGAGCCACGACACCGCCCGCGATGAAGTACGGGGTGCGGGAGCGCCGCCGGAACGGCTCCTCCGGCTCGCGCCTCCGCTTCTCCATGGGAGGACTGGACGGCGGCGTCTCGGCCGCCGACGGCCGGTCGCTTCCCCGTTCCTCGAAGGACGCGCGCTGTGCCACGTCGAACGGACGGCTCGGCGGCTGCTGCCTCACTTCGAACGGGTTTCCCCGCGACGGCTCGAACGCGCGGCCCTGCGCCTGCGGGGCTTTGAAGGGGTTGCGTTCGTGATCGTCGAAGGGCCGGGACGGCGACTGCCGGCCGCCGAAGGACCCGCCCGCGCCGAACGCTGGATCTCCCGCTCCGAGACGGGGGTCCGCCGTGCCGATTCGCGGGTCGGTCGTGCTTAGACGCGGATCGGTGCCGAGACGGGGGTCGGCGGTGCCGTATGCGGGGTCGTTCGCGCCGGGGCGGGGGGTGTTCGCGCCGTGACCGGGGTCGGCCGTGCCGGGGGCCGGGCCGAAGAGGGGGTCGTGGGCCGGCCCGCGCCGGTCCTGGGCGCGTGACCATGGTCGTTGGCCCGGGGCGCGCTCCTCCACGGGAGGCCACGACGACTCGGGAGCCTGCTCGTGCGGCTGCGCCTCGGGCCGGAGGTCACCGGTGGACTGAGGTGTTTCGTACGGGCGGTAAGGCTGACGGCGTGGTTGTCGATCCCCGGGGTAACCCATGCGCCGAGACTAGCCCGGCACCGCGACATAACAGGTCAGGAATAGCCGAAGTCCTGAGTCCACCACGTGTCACCAGAACCGTAGGCGACCCCTATGCCCACGGTCGTGATCTTGCAGTTCAGGATGTTGCGGCGGTGGCCGCTGTTGCTCATCCAGCCGCGAACGGCCTCGTCGGCCGACTGGTAGCCCCGGGCGATGTTCTCGGCGGCGCTGTTGGAGTAGCCGGCGCGGGCCATGCGGTTCCAGGGGGTGAGCCCCCCGGGAGAGGTGTGGCTGAAATAGTTTCGAGCGGCCATGTCACGGCTGTGGGCGCGGGCGGACCGGGCGAGGCGCGGATCGACCCGTAGGGGGTCGCATCCGTTGCGCATCCGCTCCCTGTTGGTGAGGTCGACCGCCGCCGCCTCAAGCTCGCCGGTGGCAGGAGCGTCCTCCTGGTCGTCGCCGCCCTGGCCGTCGCTCGCCGTGCCCACGCTCGTGCCCGCGGGAACCTCGGACCCGGACCCGTCGATGGAGCTGCGTTGCCTGGTGGCCGTTGGAGTCGCGCTCGGCCGCGCCTCGCTCGTGGGAGGGGAACTGGGGCGCGACACGTGGCCCAGTGACGGACGCTTGCCGTCGGCCTCGACCTGGTGTTCGGGTGCGGCCATGAGCCGGCCGGCCGAGGGCGCGGGCGTGCCGGTCTGCAGGTAGATCTCGTCGGTGACCTTGGAGGTGTCGAGCTGCGAGATCACGATGCCCGCGAGCAGAGCCGCCGCCAGGCACGCCAAAAGGCCCATGTGGGTCCGCCGACGGGGGAACCGCTGGGTGTGCCTGGGTCGAAGGGGCTGACACATACCGCTGCCAAATATAGAGAGGTCGGCTTATGTTAAAGAAGAGACGAGGGGGACTGGTTTCCGTTGAGGAATTCGTCCGATCGCCGAGTACACTCATCGTGCGGATCCGGTGTGACGTGCCTGCGTCGGTGCTTCGTTTTGACCCACGCCTGTTACAACCGGTAGTCTGCTGATTCGTTGTGTGCGATTGGTCCCTCGTGACCGATGCGCGGCGCGTCCGGCGTCATCTCCCTGCTCGTGGAGACGGAAGGTCTGGGCCTTGTCGTGCGCCCGCCCATGACCTACCGACAGATGTCAACCAGACAGAAGGCTTACCACCGTGCGCACGTTCACCCCTAAGTCCACCGACGTACAGCGTCAGTGGTACGTCATCGACGCCACCGACGTCGTGCTGGGTCGGCTGGCCACCCAGGTCGCGACGCTGCTCCGCGGTAAGCACAAGCCGATCTTCGCGCCGCACGTCGACACCGGTGACTTCGTCATCGTCATCAACGCCGACAAGGTGGCCCTGACCGGCAACAAGCTGGAGCAGAAGAAGGCGTACCGCCACTCCGGCTACCCGGGCGGTCTGCGTTCCGTGTCCTACAAGGAGCTGCTCGAGAAGCGTCCCGACCGTGCCGTCGAGAAGGCCGTGAAGGGCATGCTTCCCAAGAACTCCCTCGGCCGGAAGATGGCCAAGAAGCTCAAGGTCTACGCCGGTTCGGAGCACCCGCACCTGGCGCAGCAGCCGGTGACGTACGAGATCACCCAGATCGCCCAGTAGTCGCACACCGTTGGCCGACGGCTGACGCCAAGATCGAAAGTTAGAGGAGAACCGTGGCCGAGCCCACCGGTGTCGAGACGCCCATCGAGGGCGAGCTGGACATTGCGGAGCACTCCGCTGAGGAGTTCCCGTCCGAGTACACCAGCGAGTCCGCTCCCAGCAGCGACGTCCCCGCGCGTAAGCCCATCACCACGGGCAACTCGTACGGCACCGGCCGTCGCAAGGAAGCCATCGCCCGCGTGCGCATCACGCCGGGCACCGGCAAGTGGACCATCGAGGGCCGCTCGCTGGACAACTACTTCCCGAACAAGGTCCACCAGCAGATCGTCAACGAGCCCTTCGTGACGCTCGGCGCCGAGGACCAGTTCGACGTCTTCGTCCGCATCGACGGCGGCGGCGTGACCGGTCAGGCCGGCGCCGTTCGCATGGGTCTCGCCCGTGCGCTCACCGCGCTGGACACCGAGGTCAACCGCGCGCCGCTGAAGAAGGCCGGCTTCCTCACCCGTGACCCCCGGATGAAGGAGCGCAAGAAGGCCGGTCTCAAGAAGGCCCGTAAGGCTCCGCAGTACAGCAAGCGTTGACAGGTCGCCTCTTCGGCACCGACGGGGTTCGTGGGGTCGCGGGTCGCGACCTCACGGCCGAGCTGGCCATGGACCTGTCGGTCGCGGCGGCTCACGTCCTCGGTGATGCCGGTGCGTTCGAGTCGAGCGTCGGGCGGCGTGGCCGCCCGGTCGCCGTCGTGGGCCGGGACCCGCGTGCCTCGGGAGAGTTTCTCGAGGCCGCGGTCGTCGCCGGCCTCGCGTCGTCCGGAGTGGACGTGCTGCGCCTAGGCGTGCTGCCCACCCCGGCCGTCGCCTATCTGACCTCTGCTCTCGGAGCCGACCTCGGGGTCATGCTTTCCGCGTCCCACAACCCCGCCCCGGACAACGGGATCAAGTTCTTCGCCCGCGGCGGCTTCAAGCTGCCCGACGCGGTGGAGAACGACATCGAGCAGCGGCTCGGCGAGAAGTGGAACCGCCCGGTGGGCTCGGCCGTCGGCCGGGTGCGTGACGCGTTCGGCGAGGCCGACCGCTACGTGTCCCACGTTCTGACCACCATTCCTGGGCGTCTGGACGGCCTGCGGCTGATCGTCGACTGCGCCAACGGCGCCGCTCACATGGTCGCGCCCGAGGCGCTGCTGCGTGCCGGTGCCGTCGTCGAGACGATCGGCGCCTCGCCGGACGGCCTCAACATCAACGAGGGTGTGGGCTCGACCCACCTCGACAGGCTGCGTGACGCGGTCTTGGAGCGCGGCGCCGACGCGGGCATCGCCTACGACGGTGACGCCGACCGCTGCCTGGCCGTGACGGCCTCGGGAGAGGTCGTCGACGGTGACCAGATCATGGCCGTCCTCGCGCTCGCGATGCACGAGAGCGGCGCCCTCGTGAAGAACACCGTCGTCGCCACGATCATGTCGAACCTGGGCTTCAAGATCGCCTTGAAGAAGGCCGGACTGAACATGATCGAGACGGCCGTCGGTGACCGTTACGTGCTGGAGGCCATGAAGGCCGGGGGCTTCAACCTGGGCGGCGAGCAGTCGGGTCACGTCGTGATGCTCGACCACGCCACCACAGGTGACGGCCTGCTCACCTCGCTGCACCTGCTCGCCGAGGTCGCGCGCTCGGGCCGTTCGCTGCAGGACCTGGCGTCGGTGATGACCCGGCTCCCCCAGGTGCTGGTGAACGTCAAGGACGTCTCCAAGGCGAAGGCGGCGACGTCCGAGGAACTGGCCTCCGCCGTGGCCGCCGCCGAGAAGTCGCTCGGCGATTCCGGGCGGGTCGTCATCCGTCCCAGCGGCACCGAGCCGATGGTGCGCGTGATGGTCGAGGCCGAGTCCCAGGACGAGGCCGAGCTCATCGCGAACAAGCTGGCCGACGTGGTGCGCACGGCCTGCGCCTGATATTCCGTCATAACCGGCAAGGCGGGGTCCTCATCGGGGACCCCGCCTTGCCGCGTTCCAGCGCCATCCGCGCCGGGCGGTGGGCTCATCCGTGGGCGCGCAGGGCCGCCGCGAACCACTCGAACGCCGGGGTGGCGGACGGATACGGCGCGCGGCCGTTGAGAACGCCCATCAGCTCCCAGTAGCGCTCCACCCGGCGGTCGGTGAACGTCTCCACCTGGCCGGCCAGCCGGGCGCGCTCCTCGGCGGGCGTGCCCGCGTCGACGATCCGGTCCAGGATTCGCCTGCCCTCCGGCGAGCCAGGGGCCACCCCCGCCGCCACCGCGCCGCCCGCGTGCTCGATGACCGGCTGGGGGTCGTACGCCGGCTGCTCGCCGCCCGTGGCGCCCGCGAGGGCCATCTGGCGTACGCGTCGCACGAAGGACTCGTCGGCCAGGAGCGCGGCGAGCTCGGCCCACGCCTGCGCCTGCTCGGCACCGGGCTCGTCCGGCGCGTCCGGGGGCAACTGGCGCATGCCCCGGGCGATCTGCGCGCCGGGCGCCCCGGGATCGATCCCGGCGAAGGCCCGGTCGACGAAGTCGTGGATGATCTGCCGGCGGTCCCGCGCTGACGGCGTGGTCGGTACGGTCATGCTTCTCGTCTCCTCAGTGGATGGTCGAGGGCGGCTCGGAGGCGCCCCCAGAGCAACCCTCCACCCTCCAGTTGGTGGAGACTCAACCTGATTATTCGCGTAACGGGCCCCCGCTCCCCGTACGAGGGCACGAATGCGTACCGAGCGCCAAGGACGGATCGCCGGTCAACCGATGTGATTTAGGGTGACTGCTCGTGGTCCACAGGCACAGGCATCAGCTGATCGCCGTCATCTCGTTCGTCGCGGGCGCGATCTCGACGTGGATGCTGTCCCTCACCGGCACCGACGGGGACTTCTTCCGCTCGCTGATGTATCCCTGGCTGTGCGCGGCGGTTCTGCTCGGCGGGGTGGTCCTCGGGGTTTTCGTCTCGGCCAGGAGCGCCGTGGCGATCCTGGTGCCGTTCGCCGCGCCGCAACCGCTCGTGGCCGTCTGGGAAGGCGTGACCTCCCCCCCGGAAGGCAACGGCCTCTGGGTGCTCGGCTTCGTCACCTCGACGGTGCTGATGGTCTTCTCGATCGGCTGCATGGCGATAGGCATATGCGTCCGCCTGATGTTCCGCCGCTGAAGCCGCCGAGCCCCGGGGTCAGTCGTCGCCCGTCAGTGAGAGGGAGCGCAGGCGCTGGCCGGCCCAGATGACCGAGCCGATGGTCACGATGAGCACGGCGGGGACGGCGAAGCCCATGCCGACGGAGGCCTTGAAGAAGCCGGAGGTGCTGATCTGGGCCGCGAAGGTCTGCGCCCACTGCTGGATGGAGAAGTTGCGCGCTCCCGGAACGAGGCCGCCGACCAGGCTCTCCCAGACCACCGCGTAGATGATGCCGATCGTCACGGCGTGCCGTGAGATCACGCCCAGAAGCAGGAACACCGCGGAGTACGCGATGCCGCCGACCAGGGCGCCGAGCGCGAACCCGGACGCGATCCCGGCCTCGCCACGGATGAGGATGTACGCCGCGACGAACGTCGGTACGGCGGCGAACACGGCGAGCAGCGAGGCGGACACCACGAACTTCGTGAAGGCGATGACCGGGCGGGAGATCGGCTTGGACAGCAGGTGGATGATCGTGCCGTCGTCGATCTCGGGGGCGATCGTGCCGGTGCCCGCGATCAGCCCGAGCAGTGGCAGCATCGTGCCGATCGCGTAGATCTGCAGGAGCATGACCGTGGCCTTCTCGTCCGTGCTGCCGATGGCGCGCAGCAGCACCGCGAGACCGATCAGCACGAGCGGGAGCAGGATCAGCAGCAGCACCCTGCGGCGCCCGAGCACGGCGCGGTAGGTGATGCCGGCGACGACGGAGTTCATCGGGTGCTCCGGGTGATGAGGTCGACGTGGGTCAGCGGGTGTTCCTGGAGGCGCGAGCCGGTCATCGGGTGCTCCCGGAGATCAGATAGGAGAAGACGCTTTCCAGGTCCTCGTCGGCAGGGGAGACCTGCCAGACGGTGACCCCGGCGTCGCGGGCGACCCGGGGGAGCAGCCGGGTGAACCCGCGGAAGTCCACGGCCTGGACCTCCAGCCCTGCGGCCCCGAGGGACACGGCTCCCGAGGAGGCGTCGGCGATCAGAGCGGCGGCCAGGCGCCGGTCGTCGCTGGAGCGTACGTGGAACAGGTGGGGCCGGTCGGTCATGCGACGGCGGATCTCCCGGAAGTCGCCGGAGGCGGCGTGGCGCCCCGCCACGAGTACCTCGATCTGCTGGGCGACCCGCTCGACCTCCTCCAGGATGTGGGAGCTGAACAGGATCGTGCGCCCGGCGGCTCCAAGCTCCTTGACCAGGTCCATCAGGTGGAGGCGCTGGCGCGGGTCCATGCCGTTGAACGGCTCGTCCAGGAGCAGCACCTGCGGGTCGTGGACCAGCGCGGCGGCGACCTTGACCCGCTGGCGCATGCCCTTGGAGTAGGTCTCGATGCGCCGCTCCTTGGCGCTCTCCATCTCGACCATCGCGAGGGCCTTGGAGGCGGCGTCCTCGGGGGAGGCCAGGCGGTGCAGGCGGGCGCTCGACAGCACGAACTGCCAGCCGGTGAGGAACCCGTAGACCGCCTCGCGCTCGGGGACCAGCCCGATGGACCGGTAGATCTGGTGGTTGCGCCAGATCGGCTTCCCGTCGAGCGTGGCGGTGCCCGTGGAGGGGGCGAGGAACCCGGCCATCATGTGCAGCAGGGTCGACTTGCCCGCGCCGTTCGGGCCGAGCAGGCCGGTCACGCCGGGCCCGACCGTCATGGTGACGTCGTTGACCGCGACCACGTTGCCGTACCAGCGGGAGACCTGTCCCAGTTCGATGTTCACGATGAGGCCGCCTTGCGGTAGCGGAGGACGAGGGCGGTCACGCACAGGGCGATCACGGCCAGCACGGCGACGGCGGCGACGGGACCGCCGGCCCCTGAGGGATAGCCGCCGTCGTTGTTCGGGCTGGTGCCGAAAAGCCAGACCTGGACGGCGTCCACGAGGAAGAACGGGTTGATCAGCCACGCCCACGCGGCGGCGCTGTCCCGGCTCACCGACATCAGCACGCCGACCAGCACCGCGGAGATCGCCGAGGACAGCAGGTAGAGCGCGATGACCGACGCCACGCCGAGCCCGCGCCGGGGCGTGAACGAGGCGAGCGTGACCCCGGCGGAGGCCAGGAGCACGGCATAGATCACGGAGGTCGCCATGGCCGCGAGGTAGTCGCTGGTTTTCGGCGGACCGGGCAGGTCCACGAGCAGCTCGCCGACGAACAGGACGGTCAGGGGCACGGCGATGAGCAGGAACATCGCGAGGGCCATGGCCGCGAGCTTGGCCACGATGTAGTCGGCCGTCGTGGTCGGCCGCGACAGGTAGAGCGGCAACACCCTGAACCGCAGGTCCGGGGCCACGAGATACGGGGATTGGGCGGCCAGGAAGACCGCGAGGACCGCCTGCATCGTCACGGCGTAGGACGGGTACGACAACCCCCGCTGCTTGATCAGGGCCATCACCGCGATCGACACGACCGCCGGAAGCATCATGACCCCGGCGAGCAGGAACGGCATGATCTTGCCCCGCGCGGTGCGGCCGAGCCCGAAGACGCCGCGGAGGCTGTGCAGGGTGAGCGCCGCCAGCGCGTGTCCACGGCCGAGCCTCGGGCCGTCGTAGTGGCGGTACCCGATGTCGTGGATGACGCCCGTGGGCATCGGCGGAGCGCCCGGCGCGGGCGCGGAGACGGGCTCAGACATGCGACACCTCCTGGCGGAAGACGTCCTCGATGCGGTGGCGGCCCTGTTCGAGGCGGACCAGGCACAGGTCGAGGTCGCACACGGCGTCGCGGACGACGTCGAACGTGCCGGGTGCGCTGACGTCGATGATCAGCAGCCGCCCGTGCGGCGTGACCTGCTGCCCGGCCGCCGTGAGCCGCTCGGCGAGGGCCTCCTGGCCCTCCTCGACCTCGACGGTGATCGACTGGGTAGCCTGCGTGAAGTCCTCGATGGAGGAGGAGCGGAGCAGCCGTCCCCCGTCGATGACGATGACGTTGTCGCACACCCGCTCGAGCTCGCCGAGCAGGTGGGAGGTGACGACCACGCTGATGCCGAACTCCGTGCCGATGCGCCGGATCAGGGCCAGCATGTCGTCACGGCCCTGCGGGTCGAGGCCGTTGGTCGGCTCGTCCAGGAAGACCATCTGCGGGTCATGGACCAGCGCCTGGGCCAGCTTCACCCGCTGCCGCATGCCGGTGGAGTAACCCCCGATGGGGCGGTAGCGCTCCTCGTACAGGCCCACGTGGCGCAGGGTGTCGGCGGCGCGCTCGCGCGCGGCGCTGCGCGGCAGGCCGGACATCTGGGCCATGTGGACCGTGAACTCGGTCGCGGACATGTCGGGTGGGAGGCAGTCGTGCTCGGGCATGTAGCCGACGGCACGCCGGATGTCGAGGGCCTGCGTGGTGGGGCTCAGGCCGAGAACCGTGGCGGTTCCCTCGGTCGGGGGGAGCAGGCCCAGCAGGAGCTTGATGAGGGTGGACTTCCCCGCGCCGTTGGCGCCGACCAGGCCGGTGACGCCCGACCCCGCGCTGATGGTGAGGCGGTCGAGCGCCGTCACGCGGGGAAAGCGTTTGGTGAGTCCCTCGGTGGCGAGGATGGTCATGGCCTGGACACTATCCAAGGGTCTGACCGGAGTTCCTCCCTCACACGGAGGAATTACTCCTCATCCGACGGGCGGGGAGGCCCTACCAGGGTCTCAGGGTCACCCGCGCCGCACTTAGGTGCGGCGCAGGCGGATCCGGCGGACGGCGTGGGTCGAGCCCTTCTGCAGGACGAGGCCCGCCCGGCCGCGCGTGGGGGCGATGTTCTCGACCAGGTTGCGCTCGTTGACGTCCCGCCAGACGTTCTTCGCGAACCGCGTCGCCTCCTCGTCCGACAGCTCGGCGATGTAGGTGAAGTACGACTTGGGGTCGGCGAAGGCCGTGCGGCGGAGCTTGTGGAACCGTTCGACGTACCAGGACCGGATGTCCTCGATCTTGGCGTCGACGTAGATCGAGAAGTCGAAGTAGTCGTTGACCGCCAGGGCGGCAGGAGGGGCGGGCTGCAGCACGTTGAGGCCCTCGACGATCAGGATGTCGGGCCGCCGCACGGTCTGCACGGCCCCCGGGACGATGTCGTACTCCAGGTGGCTGTAGACCGGCGCGTTGACCTCCGGGACCCCGGCCTTCACGTCGGCGACGAAGCGGACCAGCGCCCGGCGGTCGTAGCTCTCGGGGAAGCCCTTGCGATCGGTGATGCCGCGATCCTCCAGCACCTTGTTGGGGTACAGGAAGGAGTCGGTGGTGATCAGGTCGACCCGGGGGTGCTCGGGCCAGCGCGCGAGCAGGGTGTGCAGCAGCCGGGCCGTGGTCGACTTGCCGACCGCGACGCTGCCCGCGATGCCGAGGATGTACGGCGGGGGCTCCTGGTCGTCGCCGAGGAAGGTGTTCAGCGCCGCGCTGCGCTGCCGCGCGCCCATGAAGTGCAGGTTGAGCAGGCGCGTCAGCGGGAGGTAGATGTCGGTGACCTCGGCCAGGTCGATCGGGTCCTCGACGCCGCGCAGCTCCTCGAGCTCCCCGGCCGTCAGGGTGAGAGGCGTGTTCCTTCGCAGGGCCCGCCACTGCTCGCGGCTGAGCTCGACATACGGGTTCGGTGCCTCCATGGGCGCAAACTCTACTGAGCGGTCCTCGTATGGCCGCCGGGGGGCCGGTGTGCGGCAAGATGGGCCCGTGACCCAGTGGCCGCCGCCCGCCGCCCACGCGCCCGCCAGGCCCCGCGCCGGCTCGCCGCGGAGGGCTCACCCGTGATCGTGGGGATCGGGGTCGACCTCGTCGACGTCGCCCGTCTTGAGGCGGCCCTGGAGCGAACTCCCGCGCTGCTGGGGCGGTTGTTCTCCGATGCCGAGAGAGGGCTTCCCGTCGCGTCCCTGGCCGCGCGGTTCGCCGCGAAGGAGGCGGTGGCCAAGGCGCTGGGCGCGCCGCCCGGCCTCGGCCACCGGGAGGCCGAGGTCACCACGGCCGCCCACGGCCGTCCCGAGCTCCGGGTGAGCGGCCGGGCCGCCGAGGTGGCGGCGGAGCTCGGCGTGCGGCGGTGGCACCTGTCCCTCAGCCACGACGGCGGGTTCGCCGTCGCCTACGTGATCGCGGAAGCCTGACCTCCGAGCTCCGGCGGATGCCGTGCGGTCTAACGGCGGGTGGCCTTCTCGCCGGTGATCGGCGCGGGCTAGATTGGATGGAATGCTGACCGCGTACACGTCCGACGAGATCAGGGCGGCCGAACGCGCGCTGATGGCGCGCCTGCCCGAGGGCACGCTGATGCGCCGCGCCGCCACTGGGCTGGCCGTCACCTGCGTGCGGGCTTTGCCCCGCGTGTACGGCTCCCGCGTCGTGCTACTGGTGGGCAGCGGCGACAACGGCGGTGACACGCTGTACGCGGGAGCCCAGCTCGCCCGCAGGGGCGCGCGGGTGCACGCGGTCCTCGCGGGGCAGAAGACCCACGAGGGCGGCCTCACCGAGCTGCGCCGCACGGGCGGCAGGGTTCTGGATCTCCGCGAGACGCACGGCGAGGGCTCCGCGAAGGGGCTGCGCACCGATCCGGCGCTCGTGGACATGATCGACGAGGCCGATCTCATCCTCGACGGGCTGGTGGGCATCGGCGGCACCGGGCCGCTGCGCGAGCCGTACGCGACGCTGGCCAAGATGAGCGCGGAGGCTCCCGGTGTCGTCGTCGCGGTCGACGTGCCGAGCGGGGTGGACGCGAGCACCGGCGAGGTCGAGGGCGACGCGGTGCGCGCGCATCTCACGGTGACCTTCGGGGCCGTCAAGGCGGGCCTGCTGATCGACCCCGGGGCGAGCCAGGTCGGCGGCCTCCAGCTGGTGGACATCGGGCTCGGCCCGCACCTGCCGGAGCCCGGCGTGGTCGCGCTCACCGATCCCGACGTCGCCGAGCGGCTGCCACGCCCCGATCCCGAGTCCAACAAGTACCGCAGGGGCGTGGTCGGGATCGTGGCCGGCAGCGACCGTTTCACCGGCGCCGCCGTGCTGGCGGTGGGCGGCGCCGTACGGGCGGGCGCCGGGCTGGTGCGCTTCGCGAGCGCCGCCGAGCCGGTCCAGCAGGTGCGCGCCAAGTGGCCGGAGGCGGTGACCAGGATCATCACGGCCGAGGAGGGGGTGAGCGAGGTCGGCCGGGTCCAGGCGTGGGTCGTCGGGCCGGGCATGGGCACCGACGACGACGCGCTCGCGCTGGCGAGGTCCGTGCTCGACAGCGACGTCCCCGCGCTGGTCGACGCCGACGGGCTGACCCTCGCGGCGCGTGACCGCTCGCTGCTGCGGCGCTCGGCGCCCACGCTCATCACGCCGCACACGGGCGAGCTGGGCCGGCTGCTTGAGGTCGCCCCCGCGGAGATCGAGGCGCACAGGCTGCACTACGCGCGCCGCGCCGCCGCCGAGCTGGGCGTGACCGTGCTGCTCAAGGGGTCGACTACTCTGGTCGCGGAGCAGGACAGGCCGGTCCGGGTGAACCTCACGGGCACCCCCTGGCTGGCCACGGGCGGTACGGGCGACGTGCTCGCCGGCATCGCCGGAGCCCTCCTCGCCGCGGGCCTCAGCTGTTACGACGCCGGCTCGTGCGCGGCCTACGTGCACGGTCTGGCGGCCAGGGTGGCGGCCGGAGGTCCCGAGGGCGGCGAGGCGCCCATCGCGGCCCTGGACGTCGCTCTGGAGCTGCCCGACGCGATCCGCGCGCTCACGGCGGGCGCCTGATGCGAACGCTCCGTTCGCGATCGGCGGTGTGATCCATGTCATGGCCGTCGCCGCGAGCTTGACCGTGAACCGGTGCTGGCGCCGGCATGCGACTGCGAGACTGAGAGGGTGAGCTTCCCCATCGACGGTTCCCTCGTCACGCCTGCCCAGGCGCGGGTTGATCTCTCGGCGATCAGGCACAACGTGGCGGTCCTGCGGGGGCACGCCCCCGGCGTCGAGATGATGGTCGCGGTGAAGGCCGACGCCTACGGGCACGGCCTGGTGCCCTGCGCCCGCGCCGCCCTGGAGGCCGGTGCTTCCCGTCTCGGCACGGCCTACCTCCAGGAGGCGCTCGACCTGCGCGCCGCCGGAGTGACCGCGCCCATCCTGTCGTGGATCATCACTCCCGGCGAGCCCATCGACGACGCCGTCGCCGCGGCCGTCGAGCTGTCGGCCGGCGCGACGTGGCTGGTCGACGACATCGCCGCCTCCGCCCGCCGCGCCGGGCGCACGGCCCGCGTGCATCTCAAGATCGACACAGGCATCTCGCGCGGAGGCGCCACCGCCCAGGCGTGGCCGGCGCTGCTCGAACGGGCGCTCGCCGCCCAGGCCGAGGGCACGATCGAGATCGTGGGGCTGTGGTCGCACTTCGCCTGCGCGGACATTCCCGGGCATCCCTCGATCGGCCTCCAGCTCTCCGCGTTCGAGGAGGCCCTTGAGGTCGCCGGGAAGGCCGGGGTGAGCGGGTCGCACGTGCTGCGCCACATCGCCAACTCGGCCGCCACGGTGACGCTTCCCGAGGCGCGCTACGACATGGTCCGGCCCGGCATCGCGGTGTACGGGCTCAGCCCTATCCCTGAGCTGGGTGACTTCGGCCTGCGGCCGGCGATGACCCTCAGCGCCCGCATCGCGATGGTGAAGCGCGTCCCCGCCGGCACCGGCGTGTCCTACGGGCACCTCTACACGACCGAGCGCGAGACCACCCTGGCCCTGGTCCCTCTCGGGTACGCCGACGGCGTGCTGCGGGGGGCGACCAACCGGGCGGAGGTCATGGTGGCCGGCCGGCGGCGCACGGTGGCCGGGCGGGTGTGCATGGACCAGTTCATGATCGATGTCGGTGACGACCAGGTGAGCGAGGGCGACGAGGCCGTCCTGTTCGGCCCGGGCACCGGCGGCGA
Organism: Sphaerisporangium sp. NPDC088356; assembly: GCF_040685555.1. Taxonomy (NCBI): domain Bacteria; kingdom Bacillati; phylum Actinomycetota; class Actinomycetes; order Streptosporangiales; family Streptosporangiaceae; genus Sphaerisporangium; species Sphaerisporangium sp. NPDC088356. Next base: position 12,951 of record NZ_JBFBIK010000041.1, on the reverse strand, counting down.
GGCCACCGCACAGGAGTGGGCGGATTCCCTCGGCACGATCACTCATGAGATCGTGACCAGGATTGGTTCACGTGTGCCGCGCGTTTACCGATAAGAGGAGGTCGTAGATGTCCACACGGCGCAGGGTCGGGATCGCAGGGGCGGTCTTCGGCGCCGCTTCGGCGAGTCTGGCGGCGGCGGCCCTGGCCAAGAGGTATGCCGTGGGGCGCATCCGCCTGCGGCCCGACCTCGAGGTGAGCGAGCCCTTCGGCGAGCTGCGGGGGCGGCGGGTCACCGTCAACACCTCCGACGGTGTCGAGCTGTACGCCGAGGTCGACGGGCCCGAGGACGCCCCCCTGACCATCGTGTTCTGCCATGGATACACCCTGAACCTCGACTCCTGGCACTACCAGCGGCGCGCCCTGCGCGGCACCCACCGCCTGGTGTTCTGGGACCAGCGGTGCCACGGGCGCTCCCCCCGCACCCCCGCGGAGGACTGCACCATCGACCGTCTGGGGGCCGACCTCGCGGAGCTTCTCAAGACGCTGGTGCCGGGACCGTGTGTGCTGGTCGGCCACTCCATGGGCGGCATGACGGTGATGGCGCTCGCCGACAGCCATCCTGAGCTGTTCGGTGACAAGGTCCGCGGCGTCGCCCTCATCTCGACCTCGGCCGGCAAGCTGGCCGAGGTGACGCTGGGCCTCCCGGCTCTGATCTCCAAGGCCGTCCACTGGGCGGCCTCGCCCGCGGTGTCGGTGCTCGGCCGCCGCGCGGCGCTCATCGACCGGGGCCGTCAGGCGGGCAACGACGTGTCCTTCCTGGCACTGCGCTATCTCGGGTTCGGCGACCCGTCCACCATCAGTCCCACGGTCGTGGACTTCGCCGAGTCGATGATCCGCTCCACGCCCACGGACGTGATTGCCGACTTCTACCCGGCGCTCATGTCGCACGACAAGCTCGCCGCCCTCGACGTGCTCGACAAGGTGCCGACCGAGATCATCGTCGGCGACAAGGACTGGCTGACCCCGCCCGACCACAGCAAGTCGATCAACGCGGGTCTGCCCTCCGCCCGCCTCACCGAGATCCCGGGCGCCTCCCACCTGGTGTTGCTGGAGAAGCCCGACGCCGTGAACGAGGCGATCACCGAGCTGCTCAAGAGGGTGGCAGACACGGACGCGAGCGACCCTGCGGGGGACATCCGGAGCATTGACGGGAACGCGGAAGGGGAGGCCTCATGAGGCGGGTGTCCACCACAGAGGACATGTGGTCGCTGGGCGAGGAGCTCGCGCGCCTGCTGGGTCCCGGTGACCTCGTGGTGCTTTCTGGCCCGCTGGGCGCCGGCAAGACGACCCTCGTGCAGGGCATCGCCGAGGGGCTGAAGGTCCGAGGCCCGATCACCTCGCCGACCTTCGTGATCGCCCGGGTCCACCCGTCGCTGGCCGGCGGTCCCGCGCTGGTCCACGCGGACGCCTACCGCCTCGGCGGGGCGCTGGAGGTCGACGACCTCGACCTCGACGCCTCCCTGGACGACTCGGTCACCGTGGTCGAGTGGGGCGAGGGGCTGGTGGAGGGCCTGGCCGACGACCGGCTCGAGGTCTCCATCGAGCGCGGCGACACGGGGGACGAGCGGCTCGTACGGCTTCGCGGCATCGGCCCGCGATGGAGCGATCTGCCCGGCTCTTCTGATTGACCGCTTTTCGTGGATCTAGACCGGTACTCTAACCAGCCTTGACGCATGCCTCCATTGCTATGGATCATCGGAATGAAGATCGTTGCGATGGATTGGCCTGTTTTTTCTGGGTATGCAGGTGGAGTAACACCTTTGCGTGGTCGTATCGGGCGGGGTCGGATCGTACGTTGAAGTGGAGTGCGACGGTGCACAGGGTCGGGCAGGGCGCGGTTGCTGGAGCATTCCTTCTCTTAGGCGGTGTCGCGTGTACGGCGGAGGCGCAGACGGGCGCGTCGGCGCCCACACCTGCGCCGTCGATGAGCCGTCAGGACATTCGCGTCCAACTCATTCCTGACAGGGTGCAGGGCGGGGCGACGCGATCGGTCCGCGTGCGGGCCTTCTGCCCCCTGCCTCAGGGCGGCACCGACTACCGGGCGACGGCCCGCTCTGACTCCTTCACGGGCGTCGTCACCCTGACCCAGCCTCCGCCCGTCACCCCCGCCGTGTCCTCCACCCCGGTGACCACAGCGGCGCCCCTGCCCGAGGTCCACGGCTTCGCCCTCGTCGACGAGGACGCCAAGGCCGGCCGCTACCAGGTCGAGGTCAAGTGCGAGGGCACCAACGACACCGGCAGGGCCACGCTGACGCTGACCGCCAGGCCCACGGCCACGCCCACCCCCACCAGGACCCGCGCGGTGCCGACCCGGGCGCCGAGGGCCGGTGGCGGCGGCACCGCGGCCGGTGGGCAGCCCGCCGACGAGCCCACGGGCATTCCCACCGGAGTGACGGTCGTGGCGCTTCTGGCGGCCCTCGGTGGCGGCATCGCCGTGGTCAGGCGCAGGTCGAAGGCCGGCTGACCTTCGGTCCGGCGTTCCCCCCATGGCTGACTCCCCCAAATGGCTGAAGATCGTGGTGGCCGGGTTCGTCACCGGCACGATCATGTTCGCGCTCGCCGGCCGTGAGCGCGACGCCCCGCCCCCGCGGACCACGGCCGCCGTCCCCAAGCGGCTCGACATCCCGTCGCTGCAGTTGAAGGCTCCTCTGATGAAGCTCGGGCTCAGCTCCGACGGGGAGGTCGAGCTGCCCCCGTTCGAGAAGCCCGCGACGGCGGGATGGTTCGACCAGAGCGTGGTGCCCGGTGACTCCGGCGCCTCGGTGATCATCGGGCACGTGGACACCAAGACCGCGCCGGCGGTGTTCTACCGCCTGCGCGAGGTCAGGAAGGGCGCCGTCATCAAGGTCCTGCGCAGCGACGGCAAGACCGCGGAGTACAAGGTCGACTCGATCGAGCAGGTCGCCAAGGACCGCTTTCCCGCCGAGCGCGTGTACGTCGAGGACGGCCTGCGCCTGGTCACCTGCGGCGGGGTATTCGACCGGAAGACCCACGAGTACCTGGACAACATCATCGTCTACGCCTCCCGCCTGGCCGCGTGATCTCCCCTGCGCCCTGCGCGCATGCGAGGGCACCGGCTCAGGGGCGCCCTCGCACCGCGCGAGCGGAGCGAGCGCCATAGGCACGGAGCGAGCGCCCAGAAACACAGCTAGGCTTGACATTTGTGCTGGTCTTGGCCTTCGATACCGCAACCCCGGCCGTCACCGCGGCTCTTCACGACGGTGACCGCCTGCTCGCAGAGTCGACGACGATCGACGCTCGCCGCCACGGTGAGCTGCTCGTTCCCTCCATCCAGGAGGTCCTGCGCGAGGCGGGCGTCACTCTGAGTGACTTAACCGCCATCGTCGCCGGTTCGGGCCCCGGGCCGTACACCGGCCTGCGCGTCGGGTTGATGACCGCCCAGGCGCTCTCGTCCACCACGGGCGCCCCGGCGTACGGGGTGTGCACCCTGGACGCCGTCGCCTACGCGAGCGGTCTCACCGAGCCCTTCATCGCCGCCACGGACGCGCGGCGCAAGGAGGTCTTCTGGGCGAGCTACGCCGACATGCGCACGCGGCTCGACGGGCCCTCGGTCGACCGGCCCGCCGACGTGCCGGGCGAGCTGCCCCTGGTGGGTGCGGGCGCCCGCATGTACGCGGAGATCCTGGGCGAGAAGCGGCTGGTGGAGGGCACCGCCGACTATCCGCTCGCCGGAGCGCTGGCCGCGCTCGCCGCCGAGCACCTCGCCGCGGGCGGCGCAGCGGTTCTCACCTCGCCGAGCCCGATCTACCTTCGCCGGCCGGACGCCCGGGTGCCCGGTCCGCCGAAGAAGGTGACCACGTGACCGCCGCCACGCTGCGGCAGATGACGGAAGCCGATCTGCCCGATGTCATGCACATCGAGCGTTCGACGTTCCCGTTCGACGCCTGGAGCGAGGGCATGCTGCGGGGCGAGCTGGCCGATCAGCCGCGCACCCGGCACTACATCGTCGCCGTCGCCGACGGGCGCATCGTCGGGTACGCCGGGCTGGCGGCGGCGGGCGACCAGGCCGACGTCCAGACGATCGCCGTGAGCGCGGCCATGCAGCGCGCCGGGGTCGGCAGCGCGATGCTGCGCGAGCTGCTCACCGAGGCCGAGCGCCGCGGGGCGACGGCGGTGTTCCTGGAGGTCCGCGCGGACAATCCGCCCGCGCAGGCCATGTACGAGCGCTTCGGGTTCGAGCGCGTCGGCCTGCGCCGCGACTACTACGACGACGGAACCGACGCGATCATGATGATGAGGAAGCTGAGCGTGGAGGACGGGCATGTCTGAGCAACCCCTGGTCCTGGGCATCGAGACCTCGTGTGACGAGACCGGGGTCGGCATCGTCAGGGGCCACACGCTGCTCGCGAACACGGTCGCCTCCAGCGTCGAGGAGCACGCCCGGTACGGCGGCGTCGTGCCCGAGGTGGCCTCACGGGCCCACCTGGAGGCCATGACCCCGACCGTCGAGCGCGCACTCGAACAGGCGGGGCTGCGCTTCTCCGACATCGACGCGGTGGCCGTCACCGCTGGACCGGGCCTCGCGGGCGCGCTGCTCGTGGGCGTCGCCGCCGCCAAGGCGTACGCCATGGGCCTCGGGGTGCCGCTGTACGGCGTCAACCACCTGGCCGCCCACGTGGCGGTCGACCAGCTTGAGCACGGCCCGCTGCCCAAGCCGTCGATCGCGCTGCTCGTCTCGGGCGGCCACTCGTCGCTGCTGCTGGTGCCCGACGTGGCCAAGGACGTCATCTCCCTGGGCTCCACCGTCGACGACGCGGCGGGTGAGGCGTTCGACAAGGTCGCCAGGGTGCTCGGCCTGCCGTTCCCCGGCGGCCCGTACATCGACCGCGCGGCCGTCGATGGCTCGGGCACGGCCGTCGCCTTCCCACGCGGGAAGTACGACGACGGCACGCTGGACTTCTCGTTCTCCGGGCTGAAGACCGCCGTCGCGCGCTGGGTGGAGGCCAGGGAGCGTGCGGGGGAGCCCGTTCCCGTCGCCGACGTGGCCGCGTCCTTCCAGGAGGCCGTCGTCGACGTGCTCACGCGCAAGGCGCTCCAGGCCTGCCGGCAGTACGACGTGGAGGACCTGCTCATCGGGGGCGGGGTGGCCGCGAACTCGCGGCTGCGCGCCCTGGCTCAGGAGCGGTGTGATGCCGCGGGCGTGCGCCTGCGGGTGCCCCGGCCTGGGCTGTGCACCGACAACGGCGCGATGATCGCGGCGCTGGGGTCGGAGCTGGTGGCCTCGGGGGTGAGCCCGTCGCGGCTCGACATCCCCGCCGACTCGTCCCTGCCGGTCACCGCCGTCCACATGTGACGGGTCAGTCCTTGGCGGTGCGGGTGGGGCGGAGCAGGGCCTCGGCCAGGGCCAGCATGGTCTCCTCCAGGGCGCCCAGCCTGCGGGTCAGGTCGTTGTGCGTGGGCTGGATGATCTCGTCCACGGTCTCCGACAGCTGATCGCGGTCGGGGCGCGCCCGTACGAGGTCCATCAGCTCGGTCATGGGCGGCATGGCGTCGGCCAGCCGCTTCTCGATCATGTCGAGCCGCTTGCCCTGGTCGTCGCCCTGGGCGCTGATCAGCTCGCCGACGCGCTTGTGGACCTCGCCCACCTCCAGCAGGCCGGGGAGCTGGCCGACGCGCTGGTTGACGGCCTCCACGCGGTCGTCGACCATCTCCAGCCGCTCGTTGACGCCCTCGAAGCTCTCGTCGACCGTGGCGAAACGCTGATCTTGGGCGCTGAGGCGGCCGTCGACATCGGCGAGCCGCTGGTCGAGCCCGGCCAGGCGGCCGTCGACGCGGGAGTCGGCCGTCTCGATGCGCCCGTCGACGCTCTGGAGCCGGACGTCGACCGTCTCCAGCCTCCCCTCGACGGCCCCTAGGTGGCTGTCCACGCTGTCGAACCGGCCCTCAACGGTGTCGACGCGTCCTTTGAGGTCGCCGAAGTGGCCCTCGACGCCGTCGAACCGCGCCGCGAAGCCCGTCAGATGGCCCTCGACGCCCTCCAGGCGGCCGTCGAAGCCCGCGAGCCGGCCGTCGACGCCGTCGAGGCGGTCGGCGAGCCGGGTCTCGGCGTCGGTCAGCTTGGAGGTCATGCCGTCGACCTTGCCGACAAGCTGCTCGACGGAGCCGGTGAGCCGCTCGATCGCCGAGGCGAGGGTGTCCTCAAGGCCCTCGCTCAGGTCGAGAACGCCGCCTTCGAGCCGCTCGGTGCGCTGGGTGAGGTCGAGCAGCGCCTTGTCGACCCGGGTGAAGCGGCCGCCCGCCGCCTCCATGCTGGAGGTGAGCTGGCCGAGGCGCCTGGTGAGCTCGGCCATGCGGTCGGGCATGGCAAGGCCGCCGTCGAGGACCGCCTGGAGGCGCTTCAGGGACTCGGCGACCCCCTCGCGCACCGTGCCGAGGTCGTTCCACAGGCCGGGCAGCTCGGCGACCGGCCTGACGCGCTCGCTCACCGAGTCGATGCGGTCGACGATGACGGCGACGCGGTCTCCCACCCCGTCGACGCGGTCGCGCACGACCTCCACGTGCTGGGCCAGGCCCTCGGCCCACGCCGGAGGCCGGGTCGCCAGCTCGCCGAGCTGGCCGCCGACGCTTTCGAGGGCGCCGCTCAGGCCGCCCAGCTCGCGCTCGCGGACCTCACGCAGCAACCACTCCATGCCTTCGAGCCGCTGGCGGATCTCGTCGAGCACGGCGCCCTGGGTGCGCTGCTCGTACACGTGGTCCTGTGCCGCCCTCGCCAGGAGCTCGCGCATCCGGTCGGAGATGGCGGTCTGGCTTCCCGCCTGGAGAAGGGTGTGGTTGGAGTGATCCACCGAAAGCTCCTTCACTCGCGGGCGGCCGGCCGCACTGCGGTGGGATTGGTCCGGTTGTCTGGCGTGACGAATAAGGCGGGTCAGCCATCGATCAGGCGAAAATCCCGCGCTGGCCAACTGTAGTCGCTCGGCAGGCGACTTTCGGGGCCGACTTTAAAACTTCGTGATTATCGATGGATTGCCCGAAATGGCCGTTTGTGCAGGTCAGGCAGGTTCGCAAATGAGCGCGAAAGGACGCTCGCCGATGCGGGTAAGAGCCACGACACACGATTTATCGCCAGAAAGGCGCAAATCCTTCCGCAGGCGCTCCAGGTCGACGGCGGAACCGCGTTTCTTGAGGGTCACCGCGCCGATGCGGCGCTCGCGAAGGGCGGTGCGCAGGCGCTTCAGCGAGAACGGCATCGTCTCCAGGACCTCGTACCGCGACGCCCACGGCGTGACGGCGGCGGTGTCGCCGGTGATGTAGGCGATCTGCGGGTCGATCAGGTGGCCGTTCACCAGCGCCGCCACCTCGGCCACCAGATGCGAGCGGATCGCGGCGCCGTCCGGCTCGTACAGGTATCTGGCCACCGGCCCGTGCTCCGCCCGCCCGAGGGACAGGTCGGGGGTGAGCGTCTCGCCGGATGGCAGCATCGTGGCCCTGCGGCCGAGGTCCTCCTCGGAGGGCTGGGCGAGGGCGCCGGTCCACAGGACGGCCTCCTTGACCTCGCCCCGGTAGGAGACCCACTCGGCCTCCGCGCCCGGCGGGATCAGCTCGTACGGGATGCCGGGCGCGACCTTCAGGCACGCGGCCCGTGCCCGTGCGACCATGCCGAGGACCACCGGCCACGGCGGGGAGTACGCCATGGGGTCGAAGACGCGCCTGCCGGTCGACCTCCTGGCCGGGTCGGCGAACAGCACGTCGTACGCCTCCGGCTCGACCTCGGCCGCGTCGGCCGTACGGACCGTGACGCGGTCGCCGAGGCCCAGTGCCACGGCGTTGGCCCGCGCGACCTCCACGGTGAGCGGGTCGAGGTCCACGGCGTCGACCTCGCACCCGGCGCGTGCCATGGCGATCAGGTCGCCACCGATGCCGCAGCAGGCGTCGGCGACCCGCGTGCCCGGCGGGAGCCTGCGGGCGCGGTGGGCGGCCACCTCGGTGCGGGTGGCCTGCTCCAGGCCGTCGGGGGTGAAGTACATGCGGGCGGCGTCGGGGCCGAACTTGACGGCGCCGCGCGCCCGCAGCCGAGCCTGGGTGAGCGCGGCGGAGGTGAGCGAGGCGTCGTAGGTCTTCCTCAGCCGGCTCGCGGCCAGGACCGGGTCGGTGCCGCCGGCCACCGCCTCCACGGCGTCGCCGAGGGCCTTCTGCCCGCGGGGGGTCAGCAACTCGCGGAAGGCGTCGAGGTCCACGTCTCCCGACGCTATCGCGTGCCGGGAGGTCCGAGGGAAGGAGTCGGCAACCTGGCGGACCCGGAGCTCGGACGGACATTTCGGGCGAGTCGCGCCTGGGCCGGCCCCGGTATCTGCACCGGACTGACCAGGGACGGCCTGTCCGTGTTGACTGAGTCGGCGGCCTTGCATACTGTTCAGTGTTGGCACTCGCCTAGTGAGAGTGCCAAGTAAAAATGCGACGAGGCAGGTCTGACACCCGCGACGGCAGGCCGCTGGTCGCCTCTTCAGCTCATCAACACAATCTGAAGGGGAGGTCCGATCGTGACGACCGCCACCAAGGTTCCCGTTAAGCCGCTCGGCGACCGCATTGTGGTCCAGCCGCTTGAAGCCGAGCAGACGACCGCTTCCGGTCTGGTCATCCCAGACACCGCCAAGGAGAAGCCGCAAGAGGGCAAGGTCCTCGCGGTGGGCCCCGGCAACTGGGACGAAGACGGCGAGAAGCGGATTCCGCTCGACGTCAAGGAAGGGGACATCGTCCTCTACAGCAAGTACGGCGGCACCGAGGTCAAGTACGGCGGCGAGGAGTACCTCGTTCTCTCCGCCCGTGACGTTCTCGCGATCATCGAGAAGTAAAGCCCCGGGCGCGCAAGCGACCATCAGTACGGAGCCTTACAAAAAATGCGTGTCAAGCCCCGGGCGCTTCGGCTGAAGCCCCGGGGCTCTGATGCTGAGAGGACCTTAAATGCCGAAGACCCTGGAGTTCGAGGAGGACGCGCGTCGCGCTCTCGAGCGTGGCGTGAACGCCCTCGCGGACGCCGTCAAGGTGACCCTCGGGCCGCGCGGCCGGAACGTCGTCATCGACAAGAAGTTCGGTGCGCCCACCATCACCAACGATGGTGTGACCATCGCCCGTGAGGTGGAGCTCGAGCGCCCGTACGAGAACCTCGGCGCCCAGCTCGCCAAGGAAGTCGCCACCAAGACCAACGACGTCGCCGGTGACGGCACCACCACCGCCACCGTGCTCGCCCAGGCGATGGTCCGCGAGGGCCTGCGCAACGTCGCCGCCGGAGCCTCGCCGCTGTCGCTCAAGCGCGGCATCGACCTGGCCGCCCGCTCGGTCAGCGACCGCCTGCTGGAGCTCGCCCGTCCCGTCGAGGACAAGAAGGAGATCGCCAACGTAGCGACGATCTCCGCCCAGGACGCCAAGATCGGCGAGCTCATCGCCGAGGCGTTCGACAAGGTGGGCAAGGACGGTGTCATCACCGTCGAAGAGTCCAACACCATGGGCCTGGAGCTGGAGTTCACCGAAGGCCTCCAGTTCGACAAGGGTTACCTGTCGCCGTACATGGTGACGGACCCCGAGCGCATGGAGGCGGTCCTCGAGGACGCCTACGTTCTGCTGCACCAGGGCAAGATCTCCTCCATCGCGGAGTTCCTCCCGCTGCTGGAGAAGGTCGCCCAGACCAAGAAGCCGCTCTTCGTGGTGGCGGAGGACGTCGAGGGCGAGGCCCTGGCCGTCCTGGTCACCAACAAGATCCGCGGCACGTTCACCTCGGTCGCCGTCAAGGCGCCCGGCTTCGGTGACCGCCGCAAGGCCATGCTGCAGGACATCGCGATCCTGACCGGTGGCCAGCTGATCTCCGAGGAGCTCGGCCTCAAGCTCGACAACGCGGGCCCCGAGGTGCTGGGCACCGCCCGTCGCATCGTCGTCACCAAGGACGCCACGACCATCGTCGACGGCGCCGGCGATCCCCAGGCGATCCAGGACCGCGTCCGCGAGATCCAGCACGCGATCGAGCAGACCGATTCCGACTGGGACCGTGAGAAGCTCCAGGAGCGCCTCGCCAAGCTGTCCGGGGGCATCTGCATCCTCCGCGTCGGCGCGGCCACCGAGGTGGAGCTCAAGGAGAAGAAGCACCGCCTCGAGGACGCCATCTCCGCGACGCGCGCCGCGATCGAGGAGGGCATCGTCTCCGGCGGTGGCTCCGCGCTCGTGCACCTGTCCAAGGACCTGGACGACCTCGGCCTCACCGGCGACGAGGCGACCGGTGTCGCCATCGTCCGCCGTTCGCTCGTCGAGCCGGCCCGCTGGATCGCCGAGAACGCCGGTCACGAGGGCTACGTCGTCACCGCGAAGATCAGCGACCTGCCCGTGGGTCACGGCCTCAACGCCGCGACCGGCGAGTACGGCGACCTGATCGCCGAGGGCGTCATCGACCCGGTCAAGGTCACCCGCTCGGCCGTGCAGAACGCCGCGTCCATCGCCGGCATGCTGCTCACGACCGAGGTCCTCGTGGTCGACAAGCCCGAGGAGGAGGCTCCGGCCGCCGGGGGGCAGGGTCACGGCCACGGACACGGCCACTGAGCCCGATCATTCGGCCCGGAGTACGGCTCGCGCCTCATGGAGGCGCGGGCCGTACTTTTTTGTTGAATCGATTTTCGCCCCCGTCATTTGCCCGCCGGGGTAAACCGATCCCGACGCCGGGGCGTCCGCGAGACCGCCCCGCGCGCCCTCCGAGCTGCCGCGACATCCAACAAATATCCTCTGAATTCCCTTCGCGAGTGAAATATACAAACACCAAGGTGTTCACTTGATTACTCGCGGTTATCGTCGCGTCAATGTGACCAATCCGTATCCGTTCACTATGACGACATGCGCCATGGTGGCGGGCATCATGCCTAACGTGACCGAGGGACGCGTCGCCGACGCCAAAACTGGGGTAAGGCTTGCGACGAGATCGGACGAGTCCGACCTCAGGGATCTGACGAGCCTTGCCGTACAGGGGGATCGCACCGCGATCGAATCGCTGCTGGGGCAGTTGCGCCCGATGGTGGTTCGCTATTGCCGTGCCCGACTTGGCCGGGTTTCCGGTCATTACCACATTGCCGATGACGTGGCCCAGGAGGTGTGCATCGCGGTGCTGGCCGCGCTGCCGCGCTACCGCGACATGGGGCGCCCGTTCGCCTCGTTCGTCTTCGGCATCGCCTCGCACAAGGTCGCGGACGCGCTTCGCAGCTCTGTGCGCTCGGCCGTGCCCACCCAGGATCTGCCGGACGGCCCCGACCAGGGGCCGGGGCCGGAGGAGACCGTGGTGCGCTACATCGAGGCGGAGCACGCCCGCGCGCTGCTGTCGCGCCTCCCGGAGAACCAGCGAGAGCTGATCATTTTACGGGTGGTGTCGGGACTGTCCGCCGAGGAGACGGGTAACGTACTCGGTATGTCACCAGGTGCGGTTCGCGTCGCCCAGCATCGGGCGCTGGCCAGGCTTCGGGCGATGGCCGACATGGAGTCGATAGCTTGACCGCTGTCCATCCGGCGCGTTCGGTACGAAAACGGGGGTCCGAGACGGATCCCGACGTGCTCAGGACCGACGCGACCATCGACGCGCTCGCCCGCCGTGAGCCGGTCGGCGAGCACGAGGACCGCGCGGTGGGCCTGCTGCGCGCACTGACCGACGACGTCGATCAGTGGCTCTCCTCGGTGTCGATCACACCGTCGACGTAGCCCCTGGCGTACTCCCAGCTGACGTAGTCGACGGGGTCGGGCTCGAAGGCGGGCTCGTGGACCTGGGGCCGCCCGTGGTCGATCATCTGTCGGAGGTTTCCGCGGAGGAGATCCCAGTCGAAATAATGCTGTTCGCCGCATTCGGGGCAGTCGAGCACGAGCCCGAGAACACCCTGTGGCTCCAGCAACGAGCGGAAGACCTCCACATCGGCGAGATCGGTGAGCGCCTCGTCGCGCTCGGCCAAGGTCAGCGGCTCAGAGTCGTCGAGCTCACCCAGCGCCGCGGCGGGGTCGTCAGGGTCTTCCGCGAAGGGGTCGCGGGGGACGTCTTCCAGCACGCATTCCACCTTATGACCCTCACCTACCCTGATGAGGGCAACTGCTTGGGAAGCAGTGATCCAACGGGGAGTGCCAGGTTGTCCACAGGACCCGCCGAGCCAGTGAGCGGCAGGACACTAAACTTGGCCAGGGGGCCGGCGCCTTTCCCCACCTTGAGAGCGCCATGGCAGGAGGGTTGCAGATGGCCAAGTTCACCGAACCCGGGCTCACGTTCGACGACGTGCTCCTGGTTCCCGCGTATTCGGACCTGCAGCCGGGTGATGCCGACACCACCACTCGCCTGTCCAGGTCGATAAATCTGCGCATCCCACTGGTCTCCGCGGCCATGGACACGGTGACCGAGGCGCGCATGGCCGTGGCCATGGCGCGGCAGGGCGGCATAGGCATCCTGCACCGCAACCTGTCCATCGATGACCAGGCCCAGCAGGCCGATCTGGTGAAGCGTTCAGAGGCCGGCATGGTCACCAACCCGGTGACGTGCTCGCCCGATGACACGCTGGCCGACGTCGAAGTCCTGTGTGGGAAATATCGCATTTCTGGGGTGCCGGTCACCGACCGCGGCGGGGTGCTGGTCGGCATCGTGACGAACCGCGACATGCGCTTCGAGACCGACCAGAGCGTCCGGGTCCGCGATGTCATGACCCCGATGCCGCTCGTCACCGCCCCCGTGGGGGTGTCCCGCGACGAGGCCTTCCGTCTGCTGCGCCACAACAAGGTGGAGAAGCTGCCCCTCGTCGACGCCGAGGGCAGGCTGCGCGGCCTCATCACGGTCAAAGACTTCACCAAGAGCGAGCAATATCCCCTTGCCACGAAGGACGCCGACGGCCGCCTGGTGGTCGGGGCGGCGGGGGGGGGGGGCGGCGGCGCCCGGGCGCGGCGCCGCGGCCGC
>NZ_JBFBIK010000040.1:39042-59277 GCF_040685555.1 Sphaerisporangium sp. NPDC088356 | reverse complement strand
GTCGCCACCAGGCGACCGCCACCGACGTCGTGCGCGGGCTCCTTCACGGTGGCACCCGCGGCGGTCACCTCGGCCAGCTTCGCCTCGATGTCCGACACGTGCCAGTAGGCCACCGGTGAGGTCATGCCCTGCGGGCCACCGCCCGGCACCAGCCCGATGTGCTGGCCCTCGGCCTCGAAGCCGACGTAGTAGGGCGCGTCGGCCTGCGGCGGTACGCCCAGCAGGGCGGCGTACACCGCCTTGGCCCTCGCCAGGTCGGAGACGGGATGCAGCACGGTCTTGATTCCCTGGGTGGAAGAGCCGGTCATGGTCACTCCTGAAGTCATGGGTCGCATCGACCCGATGGGATTGCTGGGCTGGAAAAGGAATGGGAAGCCCGGGGATTGCCCTTGGCCGCCATCTCGGTGATGGTGCGGCGCTCGTCGTCGGTGACGCCGGAGTCTGCTCCCGGCGACTGAGGACGATGGACGTGCCGGGCTGGTCGGCGGGGCCGACCGTGATCAGCGCATCCCGCCGTGTCCGACGTCGTCACGGACCTCGAAGCCGAGGGTACCGCGATGGAAGGCCAAGGATGCGTACGGGTCGTCGTGGGAGGAAGCTCGAGTGTCTGGTGAGGTTCATGGCGTCATGGTGGTCACGCTATCTGCGGCTCAATGAGCGGCGCTTCTCGATTCCTGACCGGTTGGGTCACCTGTTCGCCCGAGCCTCAACGTCCAGCGGCTGCGCGTACGCCCGGTCGATCCGAGGTTTCCTCCTGCGAGCTCCGCCACGGATCCGGGGAGGGAGTGGCCTCTCCATTCGTGACCGCCTGGCTCCGGGATCCGTTCCGGCCGCGCGCTCGCCGCCTTGGCCGCGTGTGCCGGTCCGGGTGGGCACTGTACGGCTGCTACGCCTCTGGACGTGGGATAATGACCGCGTGACACGGGAGGATCTGGTCCGGTTGCGACGGGTGCGTGACCTGATGGACCGCGAGTACGCGAAGCCCCTCGACGTACCGGCGCTCGCGCGGGTCGCTCTGATGTCGCCAGGCCATTTCTCACGCAGCTTCCGCGCCGCCTTCGGCGAGACCCCGTACAGCTACCTGATGACGCGACGGATCGAGCGCGCCAAGGCGCTCTTGCGCCACGGTGACGTCACGGTGACGGAGGTCTGCTTCGCGGTCGGGTGCTCGTCATTGGGGTCGTTCAGCTCGCGGTTCACCGAACTGGTGGGGGAGAGCCCGAGCGCGTACCGGGCCCGCAGGCACGACAACGGCGCGGCCATCCCGGCGTGCTTCGCCAAGATCCTGACGCGGCCGGTCAGGCACGGAGAAGCCTCGCCGACCAGCCGGATGTAGCGTGACCAGTATGAACCTCAAGCTGACGTACTGCTCTATGGCGGTCCATGACCATGACAAGGCGCTGGCCTTCTACCGTGACGTCCTCGGCTTCGAGGTGCGCAGCGACGTCGAGTTCGAGGGCATGCGATGGGTAAGCGTCGGTCCGCCGTCGCAGCCAGACGTACAGATCGTGCTGGAACCACCCGGCGCGGACCCTGGCGTTTCGCGCGATGACCGGAAGGCGATCGCGGATCTGATGGCCAAGGGGCTGCTCAGTCGTCTGGTCTTCGCGACCGATGACTGCGATGCCACCTTCGAGCGCGTTCAGGCTGCGGGCGCGGAAGTGATGCAAGAGCCAATGGACCAGCCTTACGGCGTGCGTGACTGCGGCTTCCGCGATCCTTCGGGCAACATGCTGCGGTTCGCCCAGTCCCGCAGCGAATAGCCCGCGTGCCGTGCCTGCCCGATGGCAGGTGAGGCCCGCTCACCGAAATGGCGTGACAATTCCGCACGAGCCGCGGCTCGCATGATCCTTCGGTCCTTTCAGTCGAACGCCTGGGTGGCCGTCGCGGCCTGCCCGAGACGGCTCGGTCGCCACGGCCGGGTCGCGCGCCGCAGGGTCAGGGTCAGGGTCAGGGTCAGCAATTTTCATCATGACCAGCACGGCGGGGACGCCCAGGACCGCTAAGGCGGTCCACTCCCGGCCTCCGGCTGGCGTGGGTCCTTGTGGGCCATGTGGGCTCTGATCTCAGCCGCGGATATCGCCGGCGGGGATGAGCAATGGCCATCACATTCATCGTTGTTGCGAGATAAGTGCATTAGAGGTCATCGAGACAGCCATGGGGCACCACACCCTTCCGGACACCCCTTCCTCGCCGGCGCGTCCAGGATGGGCCGAGATCTTCGGTCTCTACAGCCATCCCGATGGGATGGACGACTGGGCCGGGCACCGCCGATATCTGTTCGCGGTCGCCTACCGCCTGCTCGGCAGCGCCTTGGATGCCGGGGATGCCGTACAGGAGGCGTTCATACGGCTGCGCACCTCCGTTCCCGCGGACCTGGAACACCCGGGGCGTGGCTGACGACGGTGACGTCGCGCATCTGCCTCGACATGCTCGGCTCAGACCGCGCTCGCCGCGAGACCTACGTCGGCACCTGGCTGCCCGAACCGCTGGCTGCCTACGACGACTCGGATCTGGGCGAGGCCACCGCGTTAAGGGAGTCGGTACGCACCGCCGTACTCCTGGTGCTGGAGAGCATGACGCCCGCCGAACGGGTCGCGTTCGTGCTGCACGACGTGTTCGGCATGGACTTCGACCGGCTCGCGACCGTGGTCGGCCGCACCCCGCAGGCATGCCGCCAGCTCGCGTCGAGGGCACGCCGGCGGGTACGCGCGGAGGCGCCGCCCCGCGTGCCGGTGTCCGTCGAGGAGCACCGGCGCGTCACCGCCATGTTCCTCAAGGCCGCCGCGGACGGCGACCTGGCGGACCTGGTCACCCTGCTCGACCCCCAGGTGGTGCTGCGCTCCGACGGCGGGGGAGCGGTATCCGCGGCGCGTGTGCTGGTGCACGGCCCTGAACGGGGCGCCGCGCTGCTGGGCGGGCTGGTCCGCCGCTACGCCGGTGTGGAGGTACGCCCGGTTCGGCTGGGCGGCGGCGGCGGGTATGTGCTGAGCCTGGACACGAAGGTGACCGGCGTGGTCGGCATCGAGATGGCGGGTGGCCGGATCACCGAGATGAACCTGGTGGTCAACCCGGCGAAGCTCCAACGCGCCAGGTAGACGCCCGGACGGTCCGCCCGAGTCGGCCAGGGCGTTCGCGGACGCTCCTGCCCAGATCTCCGCACGGGTTCCGAGTCCGGCGAACGGCTGAGCAGTGGCACGCTTCTCACCTCGGTAAGATCGCTCAATGATCACTGGCTGGGAGCCCACGATGGCGGGCGTGCTGCGCCTGCCATCGGGCCGGCTCGTGCGCGGCCGGGGGCTACGCCGCCCCCTCCCAGCGGGGCCGGTGCCCGCCTTCGCGCTGTATCTGCTGGGGCGCGAACCGGCACCGGTCCCCTGGCAGGCTCGCTGGATTCGCTGGCCGGACTTCTGGTTGCCGTCCGACCGCACCGCCGCCGGGGACGCGCTGCGCGAGGCGTGGGCGCGTGCCGAGACCGAGCGCGTCGAGATCGCCTGCCTCGGCGGATCCGGGCGAACGGGCACGGCGCTGGCCTGCCTCGCGGTGCTGGACGGGGTGCCCGGACGTGAGGCGGTCGCCTACGTCCGGGAGCATTACTCCTCACACGCTGTTGAGACCCCCTGGCAACGCCGCTTCGTCGCCCGCTTCAAGTAGCGGCGCCACCGGGAGGCCCCGGTCACGCCACCAGGCTGGAAGCCATGATCCTTCGCCAGGTGACCGGCGGAGACGGAAGCCGGCGCGGATCATGCCGCACACCCGGCATGGACACCGACAAGCCCGCCGGGTGGTGCCGTCCCGGCCGTACACCGGGACACCCACGGCGGAGACGGTGGTCAGGTCGGTGGCGCCTTGCCGGATCAGTGCCTCGACGAGGTCGAAGGGCATGCCCGCCAGGCCGAAGCAGCAAGTGTGCCGGGTGGATGCCACCGGGCCGGGCGGTGATGTCGGACTCCGGTCGTGCGCTCACGGATGCTGGCGGTCCGGGCAGGTGTCGAGCATCTGATCGAGCGCCGTCTTCTCCTTGGCGGTGACGCTCAGCTTGTAGCGGTGCTTCACATCCGTCCACGCCCTGGCGTAAAGGCACCAGTACGAGCGCCGCGGTCGCCACTGATCTGGGCTCTGGTCCTCCTTTGCCTGGTCGGAGGAGGCGGACACGGCAATGAGCTGGGGATTGGTCAGGTCGTTGGCGAACTCCTGCCGCCTGGTCATCGACCAGCCGTCCGCTCCCGAACGCCACGCGTCGGCCAGGGGCACCAGGTGGCCGATTTTCACCCGGGACGCCGATCTCAGCGTCTTGCCGTCGTAGGCCGAATGCCAGGTGCCCGACACCGCCCGGCAAAAGCGATCCTCCTTGACGTTCTCCCCGTCGCGGTGGAGGACGATTTCCCGGGTGTCGCAGTTCCCGCCCTGCTCGACCCAGTGCGGGAACTGCGCGGGGGAGTACCCCTTCATGGAGCCGGGCCGGCGGACCACCAGCTCGGCGAGCCGCGCGCGCGCCACCGAGGCACGCGGCGGCTCGGGCATCGACACCGGGGCGGCAGGCGGCGGCGGCCCGGCGCCGGGGACCGGGAACAGAGCGGGAAGGCAGGCAGCGGCGAGACCCCACAGGGAAGCGATCGGCATGAGGGTACGGATATCGGCTGACGAACGCCCGCTGGGCGCGCTTTGACCTGTCTTGACAGCCGCGTTAGTGGTTGGTTGATGCGAACAGAGCGCTGTGTGCGGCCGCCCGGCCGCCGAAGCGGTCAGGGAGATCGGCTTCGTCTGGAAACAGTCGGTGGACATGCAGCAACAGCGCGGCGACCTCTTCGCGGCGCACGCGGCAACCACCGCGGCCGCCCCAAAGTGATCGACGAGGCCGACGTGCTCTTCGCCCGCGCACGACGCGACAAAGGCACCCCGATGCCCGACTTCGTCAAGAAGCTGACCATCAAGACCAGCAGTGCCGATCACGCGACTCGGACGGACCACCGTCGCACCCCAGCCTGGACAACGCCCGCAGCCGGATGAGCACCTATCCGGGGATCGGCGGTCCGCCGTTGCGCCTGGTAGCCTGCGATCAGGAGCCAATTGAACACGTTCAATCGGAGGCGCCGTGACCCCCTGGTCGATGTCGTCGTCATGATCGGCATGCTGGTCGTGGTGCCGGTCGGGCTGAGGCTCGTCGACACCCCTCGCCACGTCAGGCTGGTGTGGGCCGCCGGCGCGGTGCCCGGCGCGCTCTCGCTCTGACTTCCCCGTGGTACGGCCGCGGCGGCGCTCGCCGTCGTCTACGGGCTGGCCACCGCGGTGCTCGCCTCCCACGCGGCCGTACGGGCATGGCGGCGCCGGTCCCTGGCTCCGCACGAGGTGGCGGTGCTCACGGCACTGGTGACACCGGCCGTCGCCGGGCTGTCCCTGGTGTGGGAGCGCGCCGGGCACGCCCTGCTCGGCTTCAAGCCCGCCATCCTCGCTCTGACCGTGGCGCACTTCCACTTCGCCGGGTTCGCCGCCGCGCTGGTGGCCGGCCTGGTGTGCCGCGCCACTGGCGAGCGCGCCCCTGTCCAGGGCCGCCGCGCTCGCGGTGCCCTGCGGCACAGCCCTGGTGTTCCTCGGTTACTTCGTCGGCGACTGGGCAGAGCTGGCGGGTGCGGTGGTCCTCACAGCGGGAATGTGGCTCGTCGGATGGCTGACGTGGACGCAGGTCCGGCGTGGCGTCACCGACCGGCCGACTCGCGCCCTGCTCGGCGTCTCGGCCGTGACCCTCGCGGCGACCATGGTGCTGGCGCTGAGCTGGGCGCTGGGCGAGGCGACCGGGCTGCCCCACCCTTCGGTGGAGTGGATGGCGGCCACCCACGGGGTGTGCAACGCCGCAGGGTTCGCCCTGTGCGGGGTGGCCGCCTGGCACAGGCTACGCATCCGCCCCCTGTGATCCGATGACTCATCAGACAAGGAGTGCGATGGACCTCAAACGGTACGACGACGCGGAGCTGACCTACGCCGAGGCGGGCGCGACCCGCACCGGGGAGCTGCCGGAGGGGTACCGCCATCTCAGGCGCAGCTATCCCATGGGCGACGGTGCCTCGCTGGGCCGTGCGGCCGACGCCCTGCTGACCTGGCGCATGCACGCCGCTCTAGGGCTCTCGCCGCGGGCCACCGCACCGAGGGCCGCGCCGGGCGTCGTGGTGGCCTCCCGCCTCGGCATCGGCCCGCTCGCGATCGTCGCGCCCTGCCGGGTCGTGTGGACCGTCGAGGAGGACCGCCGCGCCGGGTTCGCGTACGGCACGCTTCCCGGCCATCCGGAGTCCGGCGAGGAGTCCTTCCTGCTGGAAGTGGCCGGCGACGGGTCGATGTCGTTCACGGTCAGCTCCTTCACCCGGCCCGGCCGCTGGTACACGCGCGTCGCCTGGCCGCTGGTGTCCCTGGCGCAGCGGTTCTTCGTCGGCCGCTACGCCTCCGCGCTGCGCCGCCACACCCGCTGACCCTGGAAACGGGTGATCAGGCGCCGGTGACGCCGTCGAGGCGTTCGCGCACGATGTCGGCGTGCCCGTTGTGGCGCGCGTACTCCCCGATCATGTGGAGGTAGATCAGCCGCAGCGAGTAGACCTCGTCGCGGAAGGTGAAGGTGTCGTCGAGGGACGCGCCGGCCGCGGTCTCGTCAGACAGGCGCATCTCCTCGACCAGCAGCGCGTACTCCTCTGCGGCGCGCGCCGGGTCCACATCGTCGAAGTCGGCGTCCTTCTTGGAGGCGTGCAGCGGCTCCACCGGCTGGCCGGCGAACCGCAGGCGGAACCAGGTGCGCTCGACCTTGGCCATATGCCGGATCAACCCCAGCAGCGACAGGCTGGACGGCGGCGCGGCGCGTTCGGCGAGCTGCTCGCCGGTCAGACCGGCGCATTTGAGCAGGAAGGTGCTGCGATGCCAGGCGAGGTAGCCGTTGAGCATCTCGCGCTCGCCCGCCACGAGCGAGCCGTCGGTGCGGGTGATTTCAGGCGCTGTCCAGGTCATCAGGGCATCATTCCGCGCCGGACACCATTCCGCGAACCGTTTGACCGGTGTGTCCTGGGATTCCCCAATATCATGCTGTACGTCGCGCGTGCCCGAGGTGGGGGGGCAATAATTGATCATCGCTCAGGAGACGTCGTTCGACGAGGACGAGATCTTCGAACTCTACGAGTCGGTGGGCTGGGGACCCTGGACTCGGGACATCGCCAAGGTCTGCCGGAGTCTGGTGAATTCACATCTCGTGATCACCGCGCGGGATGAATCCGGCAAACTCCTCGGATTGTCCCGAACGGTGTCCGATGACGAAATCGTGTGCTACGTCCAGGAGTTGCTGGTCAACCAGCAGTTCCATGGTCAGGGGATCGGCCGCAGGCTTCTTGAACACCTCATGGACCGATACGCACATTGCAGGTATTTCCTGCTGACCACCGACCACGAATCCACGCCGGAAGGCGAATCGAACCACGCCTTCTACAGAAGGCTCGGTCTGATCGAACACCACGAGCAGGGGCTGTCGGCTTTCGGGCTGAAGGTCGACAACCCCTGACGGTGTCACCGAGCCGGCAGGCCGTCCGGCCCCGCGGCGGGACCGGCCGTGGCCGCCTGGCTTGTGTCGACGCGGTTCTGCCGCACCCGCAGGTGCATGGTGACCAGGTCCAGCAGGGGGACGGAGACCCCGAGCCGCCGCGCCCGGGAGACCAGGTCGCCGAAGATGTGCTCGCCCTCGGTGCTGTTGCCGGACACCAGGTCGCGGTACAGGGAGGAGGCGAAGGGCGAGCCCGGCGTGGTGACCGTCTGGCGCGCGAACGCCAGCGCCTCCCTCGGCACGGTGTGCCCGGCCGCCGTCGCGACCGCCGCGCACTCGGCGAACGCGGCCTCGGCGAACGCGGCACCGCCGGGAACGGCCACCACCTCGCCGACCGTCCCGCGCATCAGGCACGTCACCGCGCCGGCCGCGGCGATGAGCACCCACTTGGCCCACATCTCGCCGACGATGTCGCCGGACAGGGCCGTGTCGAACCCCGCGCCGCCGAGCACGCGCCCCACCTCGGCCAGGGGCTCGGGCGCGTGGGCGCCGCGGGCACCGTAGGTGACGCTCTGCAGGTCGGCCAGGCGGACGATGTCGCCGTCGGCGTCGACGGTGGTGACCACCTTGGCCACACCGCCCAGCACCGCGGGGTCGCCGAACCGCTCGGCCAGGGCGTCGATGTGCCGCATACCGTTCAGGACGGGCAGGATCAGGGTGCCGGGGCCGATCGCGGGCGCGACGTCCTCGATGGCCTGACCGAGCCCCGTGGCCTTCACCGAGAACAGGACCAGGTCGAAGGTCGAGCCGATCTCGCCGGTGACGACCAGCCGCGGGGTGAGCACGGTCTGCTCGCCCAGGCCCACGATGCGCAGCCCGCGTTCCCGTAGCCGGCGCGCCCGCTCGGGCCGCACCAGGAACGTCACGTCCCGGCTCGCCTGCACCAGGCGGCCACCGAAGTAGCCGCCGGTCGCGCCGGCGCCCACGACCAGGATTCTCACGCCACCACTCCTCGGATCCGGGGACGGCCGGCGGTTCGGATCACCGGGCACGTCCAGAGAGAGCTTGACACGCTACTCCCCATGACCAGGAGCGATAGGACCGGCGTCACCACATTCGCGACGCCCTCCGACCGTGAGATCGTCACCACGCGCCTCGTCGCGGCGCCACGATCCCCCTGCTGTCCCGCGCGCTCGACCAGGCCGGCGCCCTCATCGCCCGGGTACGGCCCGAGCAGGCGACGCTGCCGACCCCGTGCCGCTCAGGGGACGTACGGGCGCTGGTCAACCACGTGGTGGACCAGGTCCACCAGTTCGCCCTGGTCACCGAGAGTGGCAAGCGCGAGGCCGCGCGGTCGGCTCGGGGCGCGCCTCAGCCCGCGCCGGGGGACAGCTCGCGCTGCATGAGCACCGTGTCGACCCAGCGCCCGTGCTTGTGGCCCACCTGCCTGAGCCGCCCCGCCTCGGTGAAGCCGGACCGGCGGTGCAGCGCGGCCGAGGCGGCGTCCCCGGTGTCGGCGATGACCGCGATCACCTGCCGGGCACCGGCGCTCGCGCACCCGGCCAGCAGGGCGTCCAGCAGCGCGCGGCCCAGCCCCCTGCCGGTCCAGCCGGGGGCAAGGTAGATCGTGTCCTCCACCGTGTGCCGGTAGGCCGGCTTGGGCCGCCACGGGCTCGCGTAGGCGTACCCGGCCACCTGGCCGCCCACGTCGGCGATCAGGAACGGCAGCCGCCGCCCGGCCAGATCGTCCAGCCTGCGCTCCCAGTCGGGCACGGTGGGCGGGGTCTCCTCGAAGGTGGCGAGGCTGCCGGTGACGTAGTGGGAGTAGATCGCCGCGACCGTCTCGAGGTCGGCGGGCACGGCCGGACGTATGAGGGATTTCTCGTTCGACACCTGTCGTCTCCGTGGTCGGGTTCAGCCGGAGCCGGTGACGCCGCCGGGGTCCGGGGGCGCCAGCCGCGCGGCCCTGGTCTCCAGGTAACGCTGCTCGGGGATGCTGGTGGTGCCGCGCGCCGCGGCCCTGTATCGGTCGCGGGCCGCGCCGTGCTCACCGGCCATCTCCAGCAGGTGCGCGCGGACGGCGTCGAGGCGGTGGTGGCCCGCGAGCCGCTCGTCGCCGTCGAGCGCGGTGAGCAGGTCGAGCCCGGCCCCCGGCCCCTTCACCATGGCCAGCGCCACGGCGTGGTTCAGCGTCACCACGGGGTTGGGCGCGACGCGGGCCAGCAGTTCGTACAGCGCGACTACCTGCGCCCAGTCGGTGTCCTGCGCGCGAGGCGCTTCGGCGTGGACCGCGGCGATGGCCGCCTGCAGCTGGTACGGGCCGAGCGCCGCGTGCGACAGGGCTCCGGTGATCAGCGCGATGCCCGCGTCGATGTGCCGGCGGTTCCACCGGCTCCGGTCCTGCTCGGCCAGCGGGACCAGCGTGCCGTCAGGCTCGGTGCGGGCCAGGCGCCGCGCGTCGGTGAGCAGCATGAGCGCGAGCAGCCCGGCGACCTCGCCGTCATCGGGGAGCAACTGGTGGAGGGCCCGGGTCAGCCGTATCGCCTCCCCGGTCAGCTCGGTGCGGTGCAGGTCGGGGCCCGAGGTGGTGGTGTACCCCTCGTTGAAGATCAGATACAGCACGTGCAGGACCACGCGCAACCGTCCGGCCCGCTCCGGCTCGGGCGGCATGCGGAACGGGATGCCGGTGGCCTTGATGCGCTGCTTGGCCCGGCTGATGCGCTGCGCCATGGTCGCCTCGGGGACCAGGAACGCCCGGGCGATCTGCGCGGTGGTCAGGCCGCCCACGGCGCGCAGGGTGAGCGCGAGCTGGGAGGCCGCCGACAGCGCGGGATGGCAGCACAGGAACAGCAGGGTCAGGGTGTCGTCCTGATCCGGCGGGGCCTCGTCACCGGGGCCCGGTGTCGCGGCGTCGGCGTCCGGCACCATGGCCGCGACCGTGACCTCCCTGGCCCGGCGCGCGTGGTCGCTGCGCCACTGATCGGTCAGCCGCCGGGAGGCCACGGTGACCAGCCACGCCTTGGGGCTGTCGGGGATCCCCTGCTCGGGCCACTGCACGGCGGCCGCCAGCAGCGCCTCCTGCACCGCGTCCTCGGCGGTGTCGAACTGCCCGTGACGCCGTACGAGGACGCCGACGACCTGCGGCGCCAGCTCGCGCAGCAGATCCTCGACCCGGGTGCCGGTGTTCACATCTCCCTCCCGCGTGCCCGGTGAGCCCCCGTATGCCGATCCCGGTGGGCTCGGTCGTGCGTTTCCCATCCCCGCAGTCAACCAGGGCCCGCGGAGAAATTCCCGGCCTCGCGCGTGAGAAGGATGTCGAAGCGTCCCCGCCAGCTCCGACCCACAATTGTGAGGCGCCCGCACGGGGCACCTCGCGATCTCGCGAAAACAGGAGCGGTCTTTCCATGGATACCAACACCGCGACCACGGCGGATCCGCGCGCGACCGGCTCGCGTTCCGGGCGGCGGGAGTGGGTCGGGCTCGGCGTGCTGGCGCTGGCGGCCCTGCTGGTCTCGATCGACGTCTTCGTGCTGCTGCTGGCGCTGCCCCGGCTGAGCGAGGACCTCGGGGCGAGCGCCACCCAGCAGTTGTGGATCATGGACGTGTACGGGTTCATGCTCGCCGGCCTGCTCATCACGATGGGCACCCTGGGCGACCGGATCGGGCGTCGCAGGCTGCTGCTCATCGGCGCGGCCGCGTTCGGGGCGGCCTCGGTGCTGGCCGCGTACTCCACCGGCCCGGGGATGCTGATCGCGGCCAGGGCGCTGCTCGGGGTCGCCGGGGCGACGCTGACCCCCTCCACGCTGGCGTTGATCGGCAACATGTTCCGCGACCCCCGGCAGCGGGCCCTGGCCATCAGCGTGTGGATGGTGTGCTTCATGTCCGGCGCCGCCGTCGGCCCGCTGGTGGGCGGGGCGCTGCTGGAGCACTTTTGGTGGGGGTCGGTGTTCCTGCTCGGCGTACCGGCGATGGGGCTGCTGCTGGTCTTCGGCCCGATGCTGCTGCCCGAATACCGCGACGCCGCCGCCGGCAGGCTGGACCTGACGAGCGTGGCGCTGTCCCTGGCCGCGATCCTGCCGGTCATCTACGGCCTCAAGGAGGTGGCCAGGAGCGGCTGGCAGGTCCTGCCCGTCGCCGCGGTGGTGGCCGGCGCGGCCTTCGGGCTGGCGTTCACCCGCCGCCAGCGTCGCCTGGCCGATCCGCTGCTGGACCTGCGGCTGTTCGCCAACCGGTCCTTCACCGCCGCCATGGGCGGCATGATGGCCGGCACCGCGCTGATGGGCGCGATCATGCTGTTCTTCACCCAGTACTTCCAGCTGGTCGCCGGGCTGTCGCCGCTGCGGGCCGGGCTGGCCATGCTGCCGGCGGTGGCCGCCTCGATCACCAGCGCGCTGCTCTCGCCGATCCTCGCCCGCCGTATCCGTCCGGCGTATCTCATCGGCGCGGGCATGGCCGTCGGCGTGGCAGGCCTGCTGGTGATCACCCAGGCCGGCCCGCTGCACGGCCTTCTGGCGGTGGCGCTCGGGTTCGCCCTGACCAACCTGGGCGGCGGCCCGATGGTGGTCCTCAGCATCGACCTGGTCATCGGCTCGGTGCCGCCCGCCAAGGCCGGCCTGGCCGCCGGGATGAACGAGACCGGCGCCGAGTTCGGCTACGCCTTCGGCATCGCCGCGCTCGGCAGTCTCGGCACCGCCGTCTACCGCGCCCACATCGCCGGAGCCATCCCCGAGGGCACACCCGCCCACGCGGCCGACACCGCCCGCGACACCCTCGCGGGCGCCCTCACCGCCGCCTCGGACCTCTCAAGCCCGCTGGGCGCCCGGTTGCTCGACGCCGCCCGCGAGGCCTTCACCACCGCCATGCACGTGGCCGCCGGGATCAGCGCCGTCCTGCTGCTCGGCACCGCGGTGCTGACCCTCACCCTGCTCCGGCACGTACCCCCCAGCGGCCGGCGAGCGGAGGCGCGAACGGACGCGGAGCCCGCCCAGGCCGCCCGCTGAGTCCCCGCAGGTCAGCGCCAGCCGCCGGTGTCCACGCCCCCGGGGACGGGCGCGGCCGGGTCGTACGGCTCGCGGGTGAACACGAAGGTGTTGAGGTCGAGGTGCCCGGGCGAGCCGTCGGCCCGCCGCACCAGGCGCAGTGTCTCCCCGGCGTAGTAGCCGTCGAGGCCGAGCCAGGTGCCGTCGGCCTGCGCGGCGAACCGGGAGGCCCGGCCGGGGACGCCAACCGGGGCGAGCGACACGTCGCGCCCGGGCAGCAGGCGCAGCAGGTAGGCGGCGGGCCCCCAGTACCACGGGCCGGTGAGCCCCAGCAGGTCGGCCTCGGCGGGGGAGGGCGCCCACTCGCGCGGCATGGGCGGCTCGTGGGTGTCCAGGAGGTCGAGCAGGTCGGTGGCCACCGAGGCGCGCAGCCCCGAGGTGGCGTTGGCCATCACCAGCACGCAGACCCGGTCGGCCGGGTCCGCCCACACCACGGCGAGGAACCCCGGCATCGACCCGCCGTGCCCGACCAGGCGCCGCCCCCGGTGGCGCAGCAGCTGGACGCCCAGGCCGTGGCCGACGCTCCACACGTCGCCGTCCTCCACCGCGGCGGGCTCGCGCATCTCGGCGAGCGTGGCTCCGCGCAGGACCCTGTCGTCGCCGCCGGACAGGAACTTCGCCCACTTGGCGAGGTCGGCTGGGGTGGACCACAGCTGGCCCGCCGGGGCCATGGCGCCCGCGTCGTGCTCGGGCTCGGGCAGCAGCACGTCGGCCCACGGATGCACGGCGTACCCGCGGGCGTGCGGCTCGCGGGGGCGGGTCGTGGTGTCGCTCATGCCCAGCGGCTCCAGGATCTCCGACCGCACCGCCTCGGCCCAGCCGACCCCGCGGTGCCGCGCGACCAGCTCACCGAGCAGCGCGAAGCCGAGGTTGGAGTAGTGGAACCGGCGGCCCGGACGGTGACGGGCGGTCTGGACGTCGAGCGCCCCGGCCAGGGCGTCCATCTCCACGCCGGGGGTGCGCTCCCACCACCCGCCGGGCGGCTCGGCGGTGAGCCCCCCCGTGTGCGAGAGCAGCTGGGCGATGGTGACGTCTCCGACCGGGGTGGCGGCGACGTGCTTGGCCAGCGGATCGTTCAGGTCGAGCAGGCCCTCGTCGCGCAGCCGCATCACCAGCACGGCGACCAGGGTCTTGGTGATCGAGCCGATGCGGTACTGGGTGCCTGTGGTGGGGGCCACGCCCTCGGCCTTGCCCCGGGCGCCGAACCAGACCGGCTCGCCGTCGCGCAGGACCATGGCGGCCAGCGAGGGCATCCGCGTCTCGGCCTGCTCGATGGCCACGCGGCGCAGCAGCGCGCGAGCCGTACCCTCCAGAACCGCCGCCATCCGGCCGCCCTCCCCGAATCGGTAAGCCGCTTGGTAGAACAGCTGACACATTACCGGGGATCTACCTGTGGGCCGATCGAGGGCCGGACCGCACAACCCCTTGACCAGGCCGACCCGGTAGCCCGCCGCGTGGGCGCGCCCGCGACCTCGCCTTCGGTGGCGCCGGGTGCCACCGGGACGCGGGCTGCGGAAGAATACCCGCCATGACCACCCCGGAGGCAGGCCGTCCCCCCGGCTTCGAGCTGTCCGCCGTCCTTGAGCGCATCACCTACGCCAACGAGGAGACCGGATACACCATCGCGCGGGTGGCCGTCGAGCGGGGCGGCGCCGACCTGGTGACGGCGGTGGGGCCGCTGCTCGGCGCGCAGGTGGGGGAGAGCCTTCGTCTCACCGGCCGCTGGGGCTCCCACCCCAAGTACGGCAAGCAGTTCGAGGTGTGGTCCTACACCACGGTCCTGCCGGCGACCGTGCAGGGCATCCAGCGATACCTCGGGTCCGGGCTGGTCAAGGGCATCGGCCCGAAGATGGCCGAGCGCATCGTCGGGCATTTCGGGGTGCGGACGCTGGAGGTGATCGAGACCGCGCCCGAGCGGCTGGTGGAGGTGCCCGGGCTCGGCCCCAAGCGCACCAAGATGATCGCCGCCGCCTGGGAGGAACAGAAGATCATCAAAGAGGTGATGATCTTCCTGCAGGGCGTCGGGGTGTCCACCTCGATCGCGGTGCGCATCTTCAAGCAGTACGGCGACGCCTCCATCACGGTGGTGAGAACCGAGCCCTACCGGCTGGCCGACGACGTGTGGGGCATCGGCTTCAAGACCGCCGACACCATCGCCCAGGCGGTCGGCATCCCCCACGACAGCCCCGAGCGGGTCAAGGCCGGCCTGCGGTACACCCTGTCCCAGGGGGCGGACGGGGGCCACTGCTACCTTCCCGCGCCCAACCTGGTCGGCGACGCGGTGAAGATCCTCGAAGTCCCGCCCGATCTGGTGACGAGCTGCCTTGAGGAGCTGGTCGCCGCCGAGGGCGTCGTGCGCGAGGAGGTCCCCGCGGGCGACGGCGTGGTGCCCGCGGTCTACCTGGTGCCCTTCCACCGCGCCGAGCTGTCGCTGGCGGGCGGCCTGCGGCGCCTGCTCGACTCCGGTCACGACCGGCTGGCGGCCTTCCACGGCGTCGACTGGCCGGCCGCGCTGGCCTGGTTGCGCACCCGCACCGGCGCCGACCTGGCCCCCGAGCAGTCCGAGGCGGTACGGCTGGCGCTCACCTCCAAGGTGGCCGTGCTGACCGGCGGGCCCGGCTGCGGCAAAAGCTTCACCGTGCGCTCCATCGTCGCCCTGGCCCGCGCCAAGAAGGCCAAGGTCATCCTGGCCGCCCCGACAGGAAGGGCCGCCAAGCGGCTCGCCGAGCTGACCGGTCACGAGGCCACCACCGTCCACCGGCTGCTGCAGCTGCGCCCGGGCGGCGAGGCCACCTTCGATCGCGACAACCCCCTGGACGCCGACCTGCTGGTGGTCGACGAGGCGTCCATGCTCGACCTGCTGCTCGCCAACAAGCTGGTCAAGGCGGTCGCGGCCGGGGCGCACCTGCTGTTCGTGGGCGACGTCGACCAGCTGCCCTCGGTCGGCGCCGGAGAGGTGCTGCGCGACCTGCTCGCGGCCGACGTCATCCCCCGGGTGCGGCTCACCCAGATCTTCCGCCAGGCCCAGCAGTCCGGGGTGGTGGTCAACGCCCACCGCATCAACACCGGGCTGCACCCGGCGCTGGAGGGCATGGGCGACTTCTTCCTGTTCCCCTGCGAGGAGCCCGAGGAGATCGCCGCGCTCACCGTCGATGTGGTGGCACGGCGCATCCCGCGCAAGTTCGGCCTCAACCCCCGCCGTGACGTGCAGGTGCTCGCCCCGATGCACCGCGGCGCGGCCGGCGCGGGAAACCTCAACAACGCGCTGCAGGAGGCGCTGACCCCCTCCCGGGAAGGCATGCCGGAACGCCGCTACGGCGGCCGGGTGTTCAGGATCGGCGACAAAGTCACCCAACTGCGAAACAACTATGACAAGGGCGTCGCCGGGGTCTTCAACGGCACCGTCGGCGTGGTCACCGACATGCGCCCCGAGGAAAGCAAACTCACCGTCCTCACCGACGAGGACGAGAGTGTCGAATACGCCTTCGACGAACTGGACGAGCTGGCGCACGCTTACGCCGTCTCCATCCATCGTTCGCAGGGCAGCGAATATCCCGCGGTGGTCATCCCCTTGGCGACCAGCGCGTGGATGATGTTGCAGCGCAATCTGCTCTACACCGCTGTGACACGCGCCAAGAAACTCGTGGTGCTCGTCGGCTCCCGCCGCGCGCTGGCGCAGGCCGTACGTACGCGGGGGGCGGGGCGCAGGCACACCAGCCTCACCCACCGGCTCGACCGGCACTGACCGGCAGCGGAGTCTCCCACACCCGCCCGATGACGGCTCCCCACCGCACCGCTGACCGGTTCGCGCCCAGTGGGCGGTCTCGCGGACGAGGCCTATCGGCCGCGCATACCTGCGCCCTTTGACCGGCCCACACCTGACAATGTCATTGGATCTGCTTGACGGCCGCAGGGGGCTTTCCTGACCGCATTGCCAGTTCAAGGTGACCGAAATGTGATCTAACTCGCCCAAAAGATGTACGTTCGGGTGGCAATCCCTATTAGGGTTTTTTCATTGCACTTTGCCGCCGTGGGGGAGAGGTCTGTGCGGGACTTTCGTCATCGTCTGAGGACTCCGATCGCCGGGCTGGCCGTGGTCACCGCCGGCCTGCTGATGGTGTCGTGCTCCAGCGGCACCGGCCCGTCCGCGTCGGGCCCCGGCGGGGGCGGCACCAGCGCGCCGGCGACGCCCGCTCCACTGATCAAGATCAGCCCGGTCACGGGCGCGAGCAAGGTCCGTCCCGACAAGCGCGTCGTGGTCACCGCCGGCAACGGGGAGCTGCAGGAGGTCACGGTCCAGGCCGGCGGGAAGACCCTCAAGGGCCAGTTCGACGCCGGGCACACCAAGTGGGTCTCCAAGGGCCCGCTGAAGCCCTCCAGCAGCTACACCGTCTCGGCCAAGGCCAGCGGCGCAGGCGGCCCGGCCGAGGCGACCAGCACCTTCACCACGCTCAAGCCCGCGCAGGAGCTGCGGATCGCCGACGTCACGCCGAACCGCAAGGGCGAGACCGTCGGCGTCGGCATGCCCATCATGGTGACGTTCAGCGGGCCCGTCGGCGACAAGAAGGCCGTGGAGGAGTCGCTGGAGGTCACCGCCGAAAAGCCGGTCTCCGGCGCCTGGCGGTGGATCAACGACACGCTGGTCATCTACCGGCCCGCCAAGTACTGGCCCGCCCACCAGAAGGTGAAGTTCACCGCCCTACTCGAGGGCGTGCGCGCCGGCAAGGACACCTACGGCGTCAAGAACTACGCCACCACGATGAAGATCGGCGCGGCGTGGATCAGCAGCGTCGACACGCGCAGCCACTCGATGGTCGTCCGCAAGGACGGCAAGGTCGTCCAGAAGATGGCGATCAGCGCGGGCAAGGCCACCTCGCGCGAGTACACCACCACCAACGGCATCCACCTGACCATG
Source organism: Sphaerisporangium sp. NPDC088356 (assembly GCF_040685555.1). NCBI lineage: Bacteria > Bacillati > Actinomycetota > Actinomycetes > Streptosporangiales > Streptosporangiaceae > Sphaerisporangium > Sphaerisporangium sp. NPDC088356. The sequence continues at coordinate 41,813 of NZ_JBFBIK010000040.1, read as the reverse complement.
GAGCGGGGCAACCCGGTCACCATGATCTCTCCCGGCAAGAAGGAAGGCGACCCCGGCTACTACAAGGAGGTCGTCGACCACGCCGTGCGCATCTCCAACAGCGGTGAGTACGTCCACAGCGCCCCGTGGTCGGTCGGCTCGCAGGGCCGCGCCAACGTCAGCCACGGCTGCGTCAACGCCCGCCCCGACCAGGCCAGGTGGTTCTACGACAACTTCCACCGCGGCGACATCGTCAAGATCGTCGGCACGAACCGGGCGCTGGAGTGGAACAACGGCTGGGGCTACTGGCAGCTGCCGTTCAAGCAGTGGAAGAAGGGCAGCGCGCTGCACGCCTGAGGCCACCCGCTCATCGAGGCCCGGAGAGGTCACACCGATCCTCGACAGGGCCTACCCGCTGAAGCGGAGGTCCCTGAGACCACCCGGCACCTCAGAAGGGGCCGCACGGCCGGCGAAATCGTCATCACCGTGTGCGCCCCTCGCGGGTCCCCGGAGTGAGAACCGGGGTCCTCATAGCAGGGCGAGCTGGCGGTCGGCGGACCGCCGGGGCCGCCACGGCGCGCGACCTGCCCCGATGCCGTACAGGCGGGCCAGCTCGGACACCCGCCCGACCACACGCCGCCGGTAGTCCTCGGTGGCCGGCGCGTCGCGCCCGTACAGCTCCTCATAGCGCGGCACCAGGCGGGGATGCTCCTCGGCCAGCCACCGCATGTACCACTCGCGGGCCCCGGCGGGCAGTTGCAGCACCATCGGGGTGAGGCTCACCGCGCCCGCCTCGGCGACGCGCCGAACCACCGCCCGCAGCTGATCCTCCGAATCGGTCAGGCACGGCAGGATGGGGCCCATCAGCACCCCGCACGGCACCCCGCGCTCGCCGAGCTCGGCGCACAGCTCCAGGCGCTTCTGCGCGCTCGGCGCCCCCGGCTCCACCGCCCGGCGCAACCGGTCGTCGACGAAGCCGATGGAGACCCGGGCCTCGACCTCGGCCACCTCGGCGGCCTCCGCGAGCAACTCGGCGTCACGCAGGATCAGCGCGCTCTTGGTCATCACCCGGAAGGGGTTGCCGGCGTGGCGCAGGGCGGCGACGATGCCGGGCATCAGCCGGTAGACCCGCTCGGCCTCCTGGTAGCAGTCGCCGCTCAGCCCGATGCCCACCGCCTCGCCCGCCCAGCGGGGGGAGGCCAGCTCCGCCCGTAGCCGCCTGGCCGCGTCGGTCTTGACCACGATCGCCGAGCCGAAGTCGCGCTCGCCGTCCAGACCGAGGTAGCGATGGGAGCGGCGGGCCGCGCAGTAGAGGCAGGCGTGAGCGCATCCCCGGTAGGGGCTGACCGCCCAGGCGACGCCGAGCCCGATGGCCGCCGGCACCCGGTCGATGATCGTGCGCGCCGGCACCTCGTAGAAGGTCGTGTCACCAGATGCCCGGCGGACCGCTCGCCGCTCTATCCTCGGGCGCGCCGCGGGGGTGTTCTCGACAAGGGGAAGGGCGTCGAAACGCATGACCAACAGTGGAACACGTATTCGATACCCGCGCAAGCGATCTCACCACGCGCCGGCGCGCCGTCCGCCCTTCTCCCCAGGTGGGATGACCCACCGGCTAAAGTGGTACGCATGTACCGGTCTGTGCCGCCGGTCGGGACGAGGGAGGCCGGTTCATGCCGTGGTTGCTGCTTGCCGGCGCGATCGCTTCGGAGGTGCTCGCCACCTCGGCGCTGAAGCTGAGTGACGGCTTCGCCAACAAGGGCTGGACAGTGCTGGTGGTGATCGGCTACCTCGCCTCGTTCGTGCTGCTGGCCCGTGCGCTGAAGCTGCAGATGGAGGTCGGCGTCGCCTACGCGGTGTGGGCGGGCGCGGGCACGGCGGCCATCGCCGTGATCGGAGCGGTGTTCCTCGGCGAGGCGATGAGCCTGGTCAAGGTCGCCGGCATTCTGCTGATCATCGGCGGTGTCGTGCTGCTCAACCTGGCCGGCACGCATTGACCGCCCCCCGGCCCCTCACCGGGGGCACGGGCCCTGCGACGACGGCCACCCGGCCGGGCCAGGAACGCGGGCGCCGCCGCCGCGCCGCGCTGCTGGCGGCGGCGGTGGGCCTGCTGGAGCAGGGGGGTTTCACCGCCGTCACCCACCGGGCGGTCGCCCAGCGCGCCGGTCTGCCGCTCGCCGCGACGACCTACTACTTCACCTCCCGCGACCAGCTGGTGGCCGAGGCCTTCTCCCTGCTGGTCACCGGCGAGCTGGAGGTCATGCGCGGCCGTGTCCAGACCCTCACGCCCGGCGGCCGCCCCACCCCCGAGGACCTGGCCGACGCCCTGTCGGTGGCGATGGGACCGCGGGCCGGGCCGGGAAGCGAGGCCGACCGGCTACGCCAGCTCGGCCTGTGGCAGCTGTACCTGCAGGCCGGCCGCGACCCGAGGCTGCAGAAGATCGCCCGCGACTGGACCGACGGATGCGACACGGTCGTCGCCGAGACGCTCCGCCGCGCGGGCTACCCGTCCGGACGTCACGCGGCCCGCATGGTCGGCGTGCTGCTGGCCGGGTTGTGGATGGAGCACCTCGTGGAGGGCCGCCCCGAGGCCACCCTCGAAGCCCACACGCTCCTCGCCCAGACCCTGCGCACCCTCGCCGTCACACAAGGACAGGCCGGGCCCCGGCGGTAAGGGGTCACACGGTGACGTCCACCCGAGCCGTAGCCGGTCACCGACGAGCGGAACGACGGCCTCCACACCGCGCCCCGGCGTCACGACCGGCACGCACTACCGGCGGGCCCTGGTCACCGAG